>NZ_ARVU01000001.1:2100000-2383924 GCF_000384415.1 Cycloclasticus pugetii PS-1 | reverse complement strand
TTGACTTTTTAGAGAAATAAAACTAACCTTCCCAGTCTTTTTCTCGAAAGAAAATCAAGCTCCAAAAAGCTATCTTTCGTCATATTATTAATTAGTCATTCATAGGACATTTCAACATGAAAAGAACGTTTCAACCAAGCAACTTAAAAAGAGCGAGAACACACGGTTTTAGAGCAAGAATGGCAACTAAATCAGGCCGTAAAATTATCAATGCTAGACGTGCGAAAGGTCGAGCTCGTTTATCAGCGTAATAAAAGAAAAAAAGCACGCGTTTACAAAAACACACAAGCTGAACAGCCCGTCGGAATACGCTAACGTTTTTAAGGGAGCTGAAAGAAGCACGGATGACTTGCTGACTGTCTTAGCGCGAAAAAAAAACTTATCTGGAGCAAGGCTTGGCCTCGCAATCGCTAAGAAAAATGTTAAAAGAGCTGTAAAAAGAAACGCTATTAAACGAGTAGTTAGAGAGTCGTTTAGACAGCAAAAAGAACACTTATCTGGCTACGACTTTGTTATTTTATGTCGCCACAAGGCTGCTTCGGCAAGTAAAAAAGAATTGGCAACATCCATTAATAGACATTGGATTAGGTTTATGAAAAGTGAATAAACTCTTTATTTATTTGATTAAATTTTATCGATATTTTGTTAGTCCAGTGCTAGGTAGTCGTTGCCGTTTCTACCCTACATGCTCACAGTACGCGCTTGAAGCTTTTCAACAATACAGAACAATAAAAGCAATAAGCCTTACACTAAAAAGGCTTTTACGTTGCCAGCCTTTTTGTAAGGGTGGTGTAGACCCGTTACCAACGTCAGATAAAACTCATGGATAATCAAAGAACATTACTTTTTGCAGCGCTAGCATTTATAGCGGTGCTTATTTGGCAAGCTTGGCAAAAAGACTATGTCTTACCACAACAAATACAACAGCAAGTGCAAAGTGAGGGCGTTAATTCATCAACGGATGTACCTAATGTTGCTAAAAGTGAGCCGTTACCAACCGGTGTTAATCAAGAAACAGAACCAAAGGATTTGGCGCTTAAAGGCGGTGTTATAGAGGTTATTACAGACGTATATGAGCTGAAAATTGATAAAGTTGGTGGCAATATAGTTAACCTTTATTTAACTCAGTATCCGGATACGAAAGGTTTAGAAGAAACAGTTCAACTGTTAAATAACACACCGTCCAAAACATTCGTTGTTGAGTCTGGCTTAATTGTCCAAAATGGTGAAAGCCCTAATCATCACGCGCTTTGGAGTGCATCTGACAGTCAATATGTAATGACAGATGATGAGTTGCGGGTGCCGTTAACTTGGAAAAATGAAAGCGGTATAGAAGTCACTAAAACCTATGTGTTTAGCAAAGGTAGCTATAAAGTTGATGTTGAAACAAGTATAGAAAATAAAGGCTCTAATAGCTGGTCTGCTAGAGAGTATTTGCAAATAAAGCGTAATGATTATGCTGATAAGAAAGCAAACTCAATGATCTATACGTATACCGGTGGTGTTTTGTATACAGATGAGGACAAGTATCAAAAAATTGATTTTGATGATATGGAAGATGAAAATCTTAGCCAAGAAGCCACAGGTGGCTGGGCAGGGATGATTCAACATTACTTCGGCGTTGCTTGGGTGCCGGAAAAAGAGAATAACTACACATACTATACAAAAGCATTAAGTGCTGGAAAGTATGTAATTGGCGCTTATTCACCGATGACTGTTGTCGAGCCTGGACAGAGAAAAACAATTAATTCGGTATTATTTGCAGGGCCAAAATTACAAGAGCAGCTTAAGGAAATTGCACCGGGCCTAGAGTTAATGGTTGATTACGGTAAGCTTACGATTATTGCAGAACCGATTTTTTGGCTGTTAAGTTTCTTCTATGATTTTGTAGGAAACTGGGGTGTTGCTATCATTATGGTAACGTTTACCATCAAAGCACTGTTCTTTAAGCTATCTGAAAAAAGCTATAAATCAATGGCGCATATGAAATTGGTGCAGCCAAGAATCGTTGCATTAAAAGAACGGTATGGGGACGATAAACAGCAGCTGAATAAAGCGATGATGGAGCTGTATAAAACAGAAAAAATAAACCCATTGAGTGGTTGTTTACCGATTCTGATTCAAATTCCTGTTTTTATCGCTTTGTATTGGACCTTACTAGAAAGTGTTGAGCTAAGACAGGCTCCTTTTGTACTGTGGATTGATAACTTATCTGCTGCCGACCCGTACTTTATTTTACCGGTTATTTATGGGATCACTATGTTCTTCCAGCAGCGTTTAAACCCTGCTCCGGTCGATCCTATGCAAAAGAAAGTGATGCAAATGCTACCGATTATGTTTACTGGTTTTTTTGCCTTTTTCCCAGCAGGCTTAGTGCTGTACTGGATCGTGAATAATCTATTAACGATTGCTCAACAGACAGTGATTATGAAACGTATAGAGTCAGGAAAAGAAAAGTAATTTATTGATGGCTAATAACGACACTATTGCTGCTGTTGCCACAGCCAGTGGTCGTGGTGGAATTGGCATTATTAGGATTAGCGGTACAAACACAAAACAAATTAGCCAGCAGCTACTGGGCAGTGAAATACCCGCCAGACAAGCTTGCTTCAAGTTATTTAAAGCAAACGATAATAGCACTATTGATAGTGGGCTTGCGTTGTACTTTAAGTCTCCAGCCTCTTATACAGGTGAAGATACTTTAGAGCTTCAGGGGCATGGTGGCCCAGTTGTTTTAGATATGCTTTTAAAACGAGTGTTAGCCTTAGGTGCACGCCTTGCTGAACCGGGTGAATTCACCCAAAGGGCATTTTTAAATAATAAATTAGACCTAGCTCAAGCTGAGGCAGTTGCTGATATTATTGATGCAGGGACAGCGGCAGCAGCCTCATCAGCGCAACGATCGTTGCAAGGGGCTTTTTCAGAGCGAATTAATGATCTACAAAGGCAGTTAAAACACCTGCGTTTATATGTAGAGTCGGCGATTGACTTTAGTGATGAAGATATTGATTTTTTAGCTGGTGAAGAGCTACAAAAAATAATCTCAAACCTACAACAAGCCTTTAAAACGATTACAGAAACGGCAAAGCAAGGAAGTTTATTGCGTGATGGGATGACCGTGGTATTGGCTGGTAAACCGAATGCTGGTAAATCAAGTTTATTAAATGCGCTTTCACAACGTGATACGGCGATTGTGACAGCAGTCGCTGGAACGACTCGTGACGTGCTCAAAGAGCAAATTCAAATAGATGGTATGCCAGTACATATTATTGATACTGCAGGTCTGCGTGAAACCAGCGATATTATTGAACAAGAAGGTGTTAAAAGAGCAAAACATGCCATTTCACAAGCAGATCAAGTGTTGTTAGTGGTGGATGATCAAGAATCAAGCTCTGATGATTATTTGTCTTTATTAAATGATATACCCGCCTCAGTTCCAGTAACGATAGTTTTTAATAAAGTGGATATAACCGGTACGCAGGTAGGTGAAACAACGTCGAAAGATGGGCGAACGATAATAAGGCTTTCAGCAAAACATAAAGATGGCTTAAATCTTTTAACTCAACACCTGAAAGAAAGAATGGGGTTTAATTCAGAAGAAAAAAATGTATTTTTAGCTCGTCGTAGGCACTTAGATGCATTGACTCGATCTCATGCTTTTTTAAATGATGGTATTGCCCAGTTACTTCATTATCAAGCTGGGGAGATGTTTGCAGAAGACTTGCGACTGGCACAAAATGCGTTATCTGAAATTACTGGAAAAATGACACCGGATGATCTTTTAGGGGAGATTTTCTCTTCATTCTGTATAGGAAAATAAAAAAATCTGGGTGAGTTAACTATCGACGTAGTTAGTCTACTTTATACGTTTATTTAGGGGTTAGTTTGTAAGGTATTTACCCCCTTCCAGTTTAGCTGGAAGGGGGTAAATATAGACTCTTTAGAGCATACGCATAAAGCTAATACCAAAGTCATAACAACGGTGGTCAACACCATACCCAGTACCGCCCCACATAGTACCCACTAAGACGTCGACTTTCCAGGTGTCGTATTGAATTCCCATCCCTACGTTAGCGATTTGTATATCACCTAGGGTAATGGTTGCAGGGTTCTCAAACTCAGAAGGAACACCTGAAGACTCATTGGTATAACCAGCTCGTAAAGTTATCTTGTTATTTAGAAGGTACTCGGTACCAACACTATAACCATGGGCACGATTCCAGCCAGGGTCACCATCAACATTTTGTAAGAATTTTCCGGGTTCATCAAAGGTAGCATTAGAGCCAGGCCAGTTGAAATCACTCCAGTCATTTTCTCGATAATCATAAGTAAAGGTAAGTTTTTTTGTAGGTTTATATGCAACACCTACACCCCATGAAGCACCGTATTCAAAATCAGTATGCCCATCACTTTTTTCATTAGTTTTAAATGGATCAATGTTGCTACCGCCTTTAAGCCTAATCTTTGTATCACCTTCTAGTTTTATGTCACTGCCAGTGCGATATATTGCGCCTACACTCCACTGCTCATTAAACTTATAAAGCACACCAATGTTTCCTTGAAAACCATAACCCCATTTACGGATTTTTGCATCGTAGTTATAGTTCCAGTCGGAGTCAGAGGCAGAGATATAATCTTTCTTAACATCGCCACGCCAAACATTAACAAGCATATCAACGCCAAAACCGACACTTAACTTCTGTGTGACTTGATAACCGATAGAGCCGTTGATACTCATCAAGCCAAGAACGGCAAAAACATCGGCTTCGATTTCTGCATCATTAGCAGGATCAAATATTTTATCGTTGTAACTTGAATATGCCCCGCCTACACCGAATGCACCACCGGCCAGTGTATAGCGACCAAAATTTTTAAATATAAGAAACGATGGCATGGTAGCAGCACCTAACCAAAGCTCTTCATCATCATCAAAGTTAGTCGGTTCGGATGGGTAAAAGCCAGGAAATAAATCGCCCTTATTGGGGTCGTAATCACCACCAGGGAGTGAGTTATTTGAAACACCGTTTTTAGCATCAACGTCAGCTGTCATTGAGTACACGCCAAAAGTATAACCAGCACCTTTTAATTGACTTAAACCAGCAGGGTTCCAAAAGACAGCAGAAGCATCATCTGCCAAACCAATAAATGCGCTACCCATGCTCATGGCACGAATGCCTAGGCCTTCCATATTTACGCCACTAGCGTAAGTTTTTGTTGCTGGAACTGAGGACAGTGAGATTAATGCGAGGCTGAGAAAAATACTGCTAAACCAGGTTTTTTTTGAAAGAGGCTCTTTCCGTTGAGAGAGTGAATTCATTATAGTAACCGTTTCCCTTGATTTTATTTTTTATAATCAACGCATTATATCAGACAATATTAGTATTAGATGATATCGGTGAAACAAATGATATAACGCGAAGGCGTGAATTAAGGGCGTTTAAACAGGGCTTTTGTTTTAGATAAAACCAAATCAAAGGCACTTTGTTCATTCATACTTTGGTATATTGATGGTTTGCCCTAAAGGGAAAAGAAATTTATTCTAATAATGGTATAAGTAAAAAGATGACCCACCCAATAATTGAAAGCCTGTTGTGGAGGCATACCACTAAAAAGTACGATGCTTCAAAAAAAATACCCGAAGAGGAATTAAAGGTACTTTTTGAAGCAATGCGCTTATCACCCTCCTCTATTAATTCACAACCTTGGCGGTTTGTTGTTATTGAGAGCGATCAAGCAAGACAACGTATGAGTCGGACATTTGCTCATAAATATCAGTTTAACCAAGCACATGTTTTCGATAGCTCTCAAATTATTCTGTTTGCTCACAAACCACGCTACACTCGTGATGATTTTGCAAAAGTGGTTGATAGAGGGATTGCAGATAAACGTATAAAGCAAGAAGACCGTGACAAAGCCTTTGCTATTTTTGGATTTGCTGAAAGCAATACCGATGAAACAGGGGATACTAGCAACTGGACAAAAGCACAGACCTACCTTGCTTTAGGGAATACTTTACATACATTGGCCCGCCTTAAGATTGACTCTACGGCTTTGGAAGGTATTGATGCGGATTTGGTAAACGAAGAATTTAAAAAAGAGTTGGGCGACTACCGTTGTGAAGTGGCGCTAGCGATTGGTTACCATCACCCTGATGAAGACTATAATGCAAAACTTCCAAAATCACGACACAGCTTAAACAGTGTTTTAGTGCGCATATAAGATGATAAGTACAGGTTTAAAACAACATTAAACAGGCGAATTTTTAGTTTCTATTTTAAATAGTGTGTTGATCGATCTTTGCTTTTGGGGCATAACGAAATAATCAGTACGGTGATGAAAAGGCTGAGCAAGTTAAAAGTGAAAGTGTTTTACCTGTTGAATAAAAGAATGTTCGGCTTCTTTTCCATAACGAGTGTTTAGATACAGTGTTTTTAATGTCGTTAGGTCACCTGCCCTTTGTGGGTATTGTTTAATGGCCCGGTTAAAGTAGTCAGTTGTGGTTTCGTGTGGTTGGCGCTGCCCTATTCTTTTTGCTAATGACTTACACAGTACTAAATATGCGGTTTGAACGGCATCATGAGATTTTTTTTGCAGTAATAGCACAGCACCAATTGAGCCAATGAGCACTAGCCCGCTTAGCACCGCTAACCACTTCACCATGCCTCTCCAGTCAAAAATACCAAGATTAGAGAGAAAATTGAGTTGTTTTTCTGGACCATAGGCGAGAACAGCGTTTTGCCAATAATAATCTAAACTATTGAGAGCCCATTTAAGCTGTTGAGCCCATTGCTGGAAGCCCTCTGGGGGCGTTATAAGAAAATTAATATCGCTATTAGCTTGTTGTGATGAAGGATCAATGCTGTGTTCAATACGGTTAGGTGCGATGGCGGCAGTAGGGTCAATTCGAACCCAGCCCGCTTCTTCTAACCAAACCTCAACCCAAACATGGGCATCTGCTTGGCGGATGTTATAAAAGTCTCCAACTTTGTTATAAACGCCACCTTGATAACCGGCAACAAGCCGAGAAGGAATACCTGCTGCGCGCATTAAGGTGGCAAAACTGGTGGCAAAGTGGCCACAAAAACCGCGTTTAGTATCAAATAAAAACTCTGAAACAGGGTCTTGGCCTAATGAAGGCGGTTTAAGTGTGTAATAAAACTCTTTATTATAAAATTCAAGCGCTTGCTTAATAACGCCTTGATTATCAGCATTGGCTTTAAGCCATTTATTTGCCAAGTCGAAGACCCTCGGGTCTGTGTTATCGGGTATGTGGAGTGCTCGATTCAGGTCGTTGTCAGACGGCTTTGCCTGGATTTTTTGCGAGGTTGAACGAATATTGAACGAAATATTTCGACTGAGTTTTTTATTTAATATTAATTGGTGGTCATGCGTTAAGCGGGCGTTTTTTGGTGCTGCTGCAGGGGTATCAAGTGCAAAAAGCCAATATTGATGATGAGGTTCCATCATCAAGGTGTATTGAATATCTAAACCTTCATTATTGATAGCTTTTGCACGTTTAAATGAGTCTGATTTAGGTGGCGTTAGTGTCCAAGAACGTCCATCGGTTTCCCAAAAAACAGGGCCACGCCAATATAAGTCTTTTTGTTTGGGTGCTGTACCATCAAAACGTACCCTAAAAGCTGTTTTATCAGAGAGGGCTAAGTTTGAAACATTGCCAGGGTTAATCGTGTCGCTTAAACCACTAATTGCAGACTGTTGATTTGGCATGGCCCAAAGAGGCCCAATCATACGAGGGAAAAAAATGAAAAATATAAGCATTAACGGAACGGATAAAAAAAGGATGGTAGCCGAGATGCGTAATAAGCCTGGGTTTTTTAAACGATGACATTGAGTATTGTTGATGGTCAGTGAAAATAAAAGCAAGAAAAACACACAGAAGGCATATGTAGCAATTTCAATGTATTGTTCGAATAAAAAAGGAGTAATGAGTATAAAAAAATTCAAATAAATCACTGCTTGCGTGTCCCTGCTAGAGCGGCTTTCGAGAAGTTTTAATCCCATCAGTATAATTAATAAAGAACTACTGGCATCGCGACCTAGAGACATGCCGTATGTTTTTAATACAAAAAAAGCTAGGCCGATTGAAAGCGGTAATAACAACCATTTACTCGGTAAAGTATTAGGAAACCAGAGAGTTAGTGCTCGCCACCCTAGCAGACTAAAACCGATCACTATAAAGGGGAGAGGAAGTTCACCAATATGTGGAATGATTAGCAGTACACCAATGCTGATGAGTAGTTTGATAATGGTGGGCTGAAGGGGCATGGTTATTTATGAATGTCCGTATAAGGCTAGCGCTTTTAAACATGTATGCAGGTGTGCATGGCCATGATTTGGCTGCTGCTCAACACCGGGTAGGCGTAAACCATACTCAAGGCCTTGGGCTTCGCAGTCTAATAGCCAGAAGCACAGCTGAGATAGTTTTGCTTCGGTGTCTAATGGCTGGCAAAAATGCCAATCTAGCCAGACAGAAATGGACTCTTCAGCACTAAATTGATTACTGTAAAAACCCTTTTCAGCGGCAAAGGCTTTCCAGTTGACTTGTCGATAACTTTGCCCTTGTTGATAGGGTTTTAAGCCAATAAAGTCATCGGTACCAACTTGGTTGCTGGCAGCTTTGTTTTGTTCGTCGCCGGGTTGGTTAATTTCTAGCGATAAGCCACTATCAATTGGTTGGGGGTAAACTAAGATGGCTTGGTTAAAAAGTAGTGGTGACCAAGCTCGAAAAAACCCAAAAGGGAAAGTAGTAGACAGTGTAATGGTATCGAGTGTGTGCCATCCGCGTTGCTTAAACTTGATCGGTAATGTAATTAATAAAGTTTGATTTTTTTGAACATCAAAAAAAGTTTGTTGGTGCAAATAAGAAGCTTTAATGGCCCAACGTTCAACCCCTTTTGTTTCCTTAATAAGCACTTTCATTTGGCCGCTAGAGCCAGCATAACAAGGGGGAGTTTTGCTCGGTGAAATAATCAACCCATATAGGTTTTTAACGCTATAAAACGTAGACATTTGTGCACTAGCAGCCAATAGAAAGCTAAAGACAAATCCCATACTATTATTGTAATTAATGGAGGCGATCAGCATTAATAAAATAACGACGAGCAGTGATAAGCCGCCTTTATTCGGTAGGATGAAGATACGCCGGTAATTTAATTGAATAGAAGAGTGCTGAGGGGCTTCGCCTTTGGTGAAGCGTCTTAAAGACATGCGTTTTGAAAGAGTAAGGGCCATACGAAGTACGATGCTTAAGTCACTTAACTGTAACACGTGTTTGTGCTGTATAAAGATGAAAAAAGCCGCTATTGCGGCTTTTTATTGTTAGCTTAAAACGTGTCTTAAAGTGTAGGAGCGGATTCTTTTACGCTTGATTTTTCTTCCATGCGAGTCATCCATGCGCTTACTCCTGAGTAATCTGCTAATAAAGAGCCCTCAGGTATCATGCCAAAAAAAGCTAAAATAGGATAAAGAAAATAATCGGCTAAAGAAGCTTGAGAGCCGGTGAGGTAATTGTTGGTGGAAAGCGTTTTATCCAATAAAGCTAGATGTGCCTTCGCCTTAGGGATTGCAGCATCAAGAACGGACTGGTCTAAAGGAATAATTTCAAATCTAAATAAGGCAATTTCATGAATTAGTTCCTGAAAAACATAAGCGTTAATGTAACTAATCCATTGGTTCATGATTGCGCGCTCTTTAGCATCAGCAGGTTGAAGTGCTGGGCCATCAAAGGCCTGATCAATGTATTTGGTGATCGCTAATGTTTCATATAAAACAAAGTCCTCGTGTTTAAAAGCAGGCACTTTGCCTGTCGGGTTAACAGCGATCATTTCTTCAGTATTGGGTTCAAAAGGTAATAGTTCATAAGCAACACCTTTCTCAGCTAAGGCAATGCGGGCTGTTCTTACGTATGTACTGATTGGAAAGCCATATAAAGTAATGTCGCTCATTTCATTTGTCCTATTATTTTGATTAAATGGAAAGTCAATAGTAAGTAATTGTCGTTAGACTGTAAATATCAATATAGGGGAGAAAAATGAGCCAACGCTTCGAAAATAAAGTTATTGTGGTAACCGGTGCGGCCCAAGGGATAGGTAAAGCCTGTGCTTTACGGTTTGCACGTGAAGGTGGTCAGGTAATGATTGCCGACCGTGTGGAAGATCAAGCTTTGTTAGTGCAGCAACAAATACAACAGGAAGGGGGTATTGCTGAAATATGTATGGCAGACCTAGAGACCAGTGAAGGTGCCAAGCACGTTATGCAAACAACCATAGAAAAGTTTGGTCGTATTGATGTGTCTGTTCACAATGTTGGTGGCACTATTTGGGCAAAGCCATTTTGGGAGTACCCAGATGATCAAATTGAAAAAGAAATTAATCGATCACTATGGCCTACTCTATGGTGTTGCCGTGCGGTTATTCCTTTTATGATGGAGCAGCAGTCAGGCGCTATTGTTAACATTGGTTCTGTAGCAACGCGTGGGATTAACCGAGTACCCTACTCCGCAGCAAAAGGGGGTGTTCAAGCGATCACGACCTGTATGGCGCTAGAGTTAGCCGAGCACAATGTGCGGGTAAATTGTGTGAATCCAGGTGGTATCGATCAAGGCGAACGAGCCATTCCTAGAAATACAGAAGCTTACTCAGATGTGGATAAAGCGGGTATGCAAGGTGTATTTGAGCAAACAGTGCGTGATACGCCTATGAAGCGCTTTGGCACACCCGAAGAGGAAGCCGCAGCCATTTGCTTTTTAGCGGCTGATGAAGCGTCTTATATAACAGGGGAAACGATTAACGTAGCGGGCGGTGGAATTGGGTAGTAGTTAAGGTTAAAAGTAAACAATAAAAATAGGGTTTTTATTTAAAATTTGATTTGAATCAAATTTCCTTTGATAATGTTTTGTTGTAAGATCATCTCATTCTGAACCTTTAAGGCCATCAGAATGAGAAGTTTTAATGGGTATTACTGGTAAATTTTAGGTGAGTAAGTGCCTTAAGTAGCGCCAAAAATAACGATAAAATGTTAATGAGTTAGAGGAGATTTGTGTATGGGTAATAAAAGGCTCGAGAGTGATTACAGCCGTTATATGGATTTAAAAGAAGGCTGGGTCGATCGTCGTATTTTTTGGGAGCAAGAGATTTATGAACAAGAGTTAGAGCAGATATTTGCTAAGGCTTGGCAGTTTATTGCGCATGACTCGATGATGCCGAATCCTAATGATTTTTATACCACCTATATGGGTGAAGATGGTGTTATTGCTGCCCGTCAAAAAGATGGAAGTGTGAAAGTGTTTCTTAACTCCTGTACACACAGAGGTAATAAAATTTGCTACGCCGATGATGGAAACACTCGAAACTTCACGTGTAATTATCATGGTTGGGCGTTTGGAACCGATGGTGAATTAAAAGGTCTATCAAATGAGCACGTGTACGATGAAGGTGACATCGATAAAAGTAAATGGGGCTTAAAACAAGCTCGGGTAGATAGCTACAAAGGTTTAATCTTTGCTACATTTGATGAAGAAGCTCCTTCACTTGAAGAGTTCTTAGGTGACTTTAGATGGTATTTGGATATCATGCTTGACCAAGATGACGGCGGTACAGAGTTTATCGGTGGTGGTATCAAAAACTATATTAATGCTAACTGGAAATTCGGTGTTGAGAATTTCGTAGGGGATGCCTATCACGCCTTATGGACACATGACTCAGGCTTTAAGGCAATGAATAACAATGAAGGCTTTCCACCAGCTGATCCAACAGATAGCTACCACGCCAGTATGAATGGTCATGGTTGGGAATTTGGCACCGAAGGGCTGGCCGATATTGCGATTTTAGGTCAACCTAAAGTGCTTGAATATTATGAAAAAATGCGCCCAAAAATGGCAGAGCGCTTGGGTGAGATGAGATCAAAAATATTCGGTTCCTTGGCATCGGTATCGCTATTTCCTAACTGTTCATTTTTACCAGGTATTCAAACATTCCGTGTTTGGTTACCAAGAGGTCCACATAAATTTGAAATGCGGATGTGGACTATCGTGAATAAAAATATGCCAGATGAAATTAAACAAGCCATTAATATTGGTTGTATGCAAACGTTTAACCCAGCTGGTGTGCTGGAAATGGACGATGGTGAAAACTGGGAAGGTAATACATCCGTTAATAAAGGTGTAGTAACACGAAGAGGAAAGCTGCATTACGGTTGTGGAATAAACCGTAGAATTGAACATGAAGAACTGCCAGGTATTGTTTATGCTAGTCAATTTAATGATGCTAACCAACGTCAATTTTATGAGCGTTGGGCTGACTTGATGAACGCGAAAAGTTGGGATCAAGTGCCTACCCGCTACACGCCGCGCTATGCAGGCAAGAAAACAGTCTAGGGGGAGCTAAAGATGACAAACGAAACAACAAGTAATAACAAGGTCGCTTCTTTAGAGTTGATTAATGAAGTACAGCAGTTTTTGTACCGTGAAGCACGGCATCATGATAATGAAGAGTTCAGAGAATGGTTAACGATGTTAACCGAAGATATTCATTATTGGATGCCATATCGTTATCAACGTTATCGTAAAAATGAGAAAGAGCCGACGATTTACGACACGGCTTATTACAACGATGATATGGAATGTTTGGTAAAACGCATCATACGAACAGAAACAGGTACGTGTTGGTCCGAAGACCCAGCAACTCGAAGTGCCCATGTGGTAACGAATATCGAGGTTGAGCTAACCGATAATCTAAATGAGTTTAGGGTTTATTCTTTAGTGACTGTACATAGAAATATTAATGAAGACGAAGAACACACGATGTTAGGTCACCGGACTGATCTGATAAGGCGTGTGGACGGTGTGTTGAAGTTAGCTAAACGTAAAATCATTCTCGATCAAAATATCTTCAAAAATAAAAGTCTGAACGTTTACCTTTAAAATAAATAGATTAATAAAGCACCGTTAGTGCTCTATTAATACCGTATATTAGACCCTGCGAGAGCAGGGTTTTTTAATGGAGTTAAATCAGTGAAAAATGAAACACTTAAAGCCGTGGTGCTGTTAAATATTGCGGGGTTGCTATGGGGCGGGAATATGATTTTGGGTCGGTATTTGGCCGATTTTTTAGGCCCCTGGTCGATTGTTAGTACACGCTTGGTGATTGGGGGCTTTATTTTTATATTACTGCTGATACAAACAGGGGAGCTTAAAAAAATTAAGCATATTACAAACTGGTGGACGTTTATCGCGTTAGCAATTTTCGGCGTTATATTTTTTCAGTCCCTGCTCTACTATGGTTTAAGGCTGACAACTTCAACCAATGCCGGCTTGATTAACTCCTTAACACCACTACTGACTGCATTTATGGCGGCGGCTTTCTTAAAAGAAAAATTAAATTATCATCATTGGGTTGCAGCGGCCGTCACTATTTTTGGCTTGTTGTTTATACTGGGCGAAGGGGATTTAACCAATTTATTGCTGCTTAATTTTAATGTTGGTGATTTATTAGTATTAGGTGCTGTCATCAGTTGGGTGATTTATAGTCTTATTGCTAAAAACGCGATGATAGGCATGTCTCCCCTACTCCTGACGGCTTTAGGTGTGCTGCTCTCTCTTGTTGTGGTGATCCCATTAGGAATATATGAGGCAAATGTCATACAAACACCTCATTTAACAGTTAATGCATTCTGGGCCTTAATGTTTATTAGTGTAGGGCCAACGGTGTTGTCATTGTTATTTTGGAATAAGGGTATGAAGGTTATCGGCCCATCGCGGGCTTCATTGTTTTTAAATACGGTGCCTGTTTATATTATTATTATCAATGCCGTGTTTTTGGAAGAAATGCCTTATCAATACCAAATAATTGGGATGGTTTTAATTTTTATGGGCAGTTTTTATGCGGGTTTAAAAGCGCATAAACCAAAGCTAAGGGATTAACACAGGGCTGCCAATTCTATTGCGTTGAACTAGATAGTCGTGAGCCTTGGCCACATCAGACAAGGCAAAGCTCTCCCCTACTTGAATATTGATGTGGCCTTTTTCAAGCATTGCTAAATAGCGGGCCGCACTGTCAAGTATCTCTTGTCGGTTTCTAGTGTAATGATATAAAGTTGGGCGAGTTAAATAAAGCGAGCCTTTTTTTGAAAGCTCTAGGACATCAAATGGGTCGGGCTTACCTGATGCATTACCAAAACTAACCATCAGTCCTCGCACACGCAAACAATCAAGTGATTGGGTAAAGGTGTCTTTACCGACGCCATCATAAACAACATCTACTTTTTGACCGTTGGTAATTTCATCCACAGCCTTAACGAAATTCTGTTCAGTATAATTAATAACAAAATCACAACCATTACGTTTCGCTATACGGGCTTTTTCAGCAGAGCTAACAGTGCCAATAACGGTTGCTCCAACAGCTCGGGCCCATTGACAGGCAATTTGGCCAACACCGCCCGCGGCGGCATGAATGAGGATGACATCGCTCGGTTTTAATTCATGTAGTCTGCAAAATAAGTATTCAACCGTCATACCACGTAGCAAGCTGGTGGCGACCGACTTATCATCAATATTATCGGGGATAGGAACCAGTTCATTAATATCAATGACCCTATATTGTGTGTAGGCACCCTTAGCGGCAGAATAAGCCACACGTTGACCAACTGAAAACTCGGTAACGCCCTCGCCCACTTGTTCAATGACCCCAACGGCTTCATCGCCTAAGGTGGCGGGTAAATCAATTGGGTAGAGACCAGAGCGGAAATAGGTGTCTATATAATTAACGCCAATTGCAGTTTGTTTAAGTAGTACTTGCTGTGCTTTAGGCTCTTCGATAAGGGTCGTGTCGAGTTTGAAAACACTGGAATCACCAGTTTGATAAATATTGGCAGACAAGTTTGTATGCATATAAGTTCCAAGAGGTTAATGGTTTGCAGAAATTAGCAAAGTATAGTTTGCAAGTAAAATCGAAATTTAAAAACTTTGTTTAATGAAAAAAGTTGATGCAAACATGAGTAAAGCAACTATATACTGTATAGAAATAAGCGAAATATGGCTAATGTAAAAATTGGCGCGGCTTTTATTAGCCTAATTCTAGTTAAAAACCATTGATAAATATATCTGGATTATTATAGTTTTGAACGCTTGCTTGATTGGTAATGAAGTTAAATAATTAATAGATTCAGCTGATGAGGGGAAATAGTGAAATCGATAAATCTTAAAAGAATAAAAGGCGCACGCCTTTTGTGTGTGCTTGCCTTGGCATTTCTGGTGACAGGAATTGCAACGGCAGAAAACGGAACGTCAAGTGAACAAGGTGAGTTTCAACGATTTTGGCCGGATAACCTTTATGCGGTTGAGTTTGTAAACGAGAATATTGGTTTTATAGCGGGATATTCGGGTTCTGTCTTTAAAACAGAAGACGGTGGTGAAACATGGTCTGCTATTTATATCGGTGTCAATGAGTTAATTCGTCACTTATCTTTTGTAGATGCTAACAATGGATGGGCGGTAGGCCATCGAGGCTCCATTCTACACACAGCAGATGGTGGCTTTACATGGGTTGTTCAGAAACAAGACGAAGGAAATTATTTAAGAGATATTTCATTTGCAGACGTAAATAATGGCTGGGCTGTTGGACATGGCGCGGCTATTTGGCATACCTCAGATGGCGGTAAAAACTGGGAAAAGCAAACTTTAACAGGCTTTGATGGTAGGGACTTACCAAGGTTACATGGTGTTGTGGCTAAGGATGCAGATAGTGCCATTTTAGTTGGTGAGTTTGGCATGATTGCCCATACTGAAAATAAAGGTGAGCTATGGTTGGTTAGCTATAACCCAAGTAGAGCCACATTGCTTTCAGTAGCATCACATGGTGATGGGGCAATTGCAGTAGGTCTAGATGGGGGTGTGGTTAGTATTGCTTTGGCAACAGATGAACAATGGGCTGAAGTAGAAGCGATTGAGCAAGCGCTGCAAGCAAAAAAAGAAGAAAAAGCAAGAAAGAAAGCAGCCCGTAAAAAAAGAGAGTATGTACCTGAGCATGTAGAGCCATTACCAAAAGTGGATACCAACTACTACATAACAAAAATAGACAGTGGTCTTACCAATCATTTATATGATGTATCAGCAACAGCGAGCAATGAAGTTGTTGTGGTAGGTGCTTCGGTTATGTTTAAAGTCTCAGAAGCTGAAAAGGAAGTCGCAGCTGCAATAGAAAGCGATGATGCTACGGTAGAAATCGTTACAGAGCCTACATATACAGTAACAAACTTGATACCTGAGGAGGGCTTCCCACTGCCTTATACTTGGATTGGTGGTGTGGATGTGACTGATTCAGGCACAATCTGGGCTGCGGGTTTACGTGGAATGATCGTAAAAGGTAATTTGAATGATATGTCCTTTGGACAAAAACTAAATATAGCTGAGTCAGAGAACGTAAAGCTGATATCTAGTCGTTGGGGAGAAAAATAATGATTAATAAATTGTCTAGCTTTATCGCAAGAAGACCGGTACTAGTTGCATCAATATTGACGGTGCTAACTATTATTCCTGGCTATTATGCGTATAAGGGTTTGTCACTTAATGTGGTTCTTGAAGAAATGCTACCCGCAAACTCTAATAATGTAGAATTATTTTTACGGTTTGGTGAACAGTTTGGTGGTGCAAATACAACCCTAATTGAAGTAAAAAATAAAAAAGGGAATATTTATAACCTGGATTATTTAACTAAGTACAAACAAATAGCCGAAGACGTTTATTACAATAAACATACTTACCGTCACTTAAGTCAGTCTTTAGTATTAAGGAAAACTAAAGCTATTTCTGGTGGTGGAGGGCGAGTGGGCGTGGATGCGCTTCTATGGCCAGACTTACCTAAAACTGAACAAGAAATGACACGGATGCGTCAGTTTGTTAATAAACAATATCGTGGCCTTCAAGTATCTAACGATGAGACTTCAGCGATAGTTATTACAGACTTTAGAGACGAAGCTGATAAGTTAGAGGTTTTGAACTTTTTCCTAGATTTACGTGAGAAATATGAAGGGGAAGACTTAGAAATCAACTTTGTTGGTCGTCCAATTCTTCTTGGGTATATTTATCAGTCACTTGACTCAGTTTTCAATATTTTGGCAGCATCACTATTGATTATTGCAGTAATTTTGTTCATGTATTTTAGAACGTGGGTTGGGGTGTTTATCCCAATGTTTACTGCAACAGTTGCTACCATTTGGGGATTAGGTGCAATGGGTGCGGTTTCTTATAATTTAGATCCGTTGCTTATCCTACTTCCAGCATTTATTTTCGCTATTGTATTGTCGCATGGGGTACAGTTTACAACGCGTATTTTAGACAATATTGCGGCTTGTGAAGAGCGTCCCTCACATTGTCGAGAGGTTACTAGAGACGGCTTGGCATTGTTATTGGTACCAAGTACCGCTGCCATTATTACAGATGCAGCTGGTTTTGGTGTGTTAGGCTTGGTAGCAATACCTAGTATTGAGTCGCTAGCGGTTATTTGTGGCCTTTGGTTACTTTCAGTTGTTCCAGCGCTGATATTCGCTGCTTCTGTGATGTGTTTGATTAAACCACCTAAATCACATAAAACAGGTTCAATTCTTCTCAATAAAATTTGGGGAGCGGTTATCAATATGGAAGACCATGCTTGGACGATGGTTGGTGCTACTGCTTTATTGTTAGTAATGGGTGGTTGGTACTCACAAAATCTAACTGTAGGTGATACAAAAGGTAGTGCAATTCTGTGGCCTGAAGCTCGTTTTAATAAAGATGTAGAGTCAATTAATACAAGGTTTTCCTTCTTAGGTACCGATATTATGCAGGTGTATGTAGAGGGTGAAAAAGATACTATGCTTGAACCATCTGTTTATCATCAAACAGAAGCGTTAGATCGTTATGTGTATGAGCATATGTTAGAAGTGCGTCCTGCTATTAGCTTGGTACCAATCATTAAATTGATTAACTCTGTTCTTTTTGAAGGGGATCCTTCATACGCGATCATACCGGACACAGCAGAAGAAGTTGGTTTTGATATTTACATGTTCCGCTCAAGAGGTGAGCCTGGTGATTTTGCCAGCTATACCAACAAAGAGTGGGAAATAGGTAACATCTCCTTTTTCTTAGAAGACCATAGTCGTCCAACAATCCAAAAGTTAAGAGATAATCTGGATGCTTTCTTTGCTAATGAGAAAGAAGTTGTTAGTGATGCAAAGTTCCTTTATATGGGTGGACAAGTTGGTATTGTTGAGGCACTCAATGAAGAAATTGTTAATTCAAATGTGAAGACGATGGTTGCAATTGCATTTGTAATTTTCTTTTGTATTGTCTTGTACTATCGTTCTGTAACAACGGGTTTAATTCTATTGTTTAGTTTGGCTACTGCTAACTCATTGACATACGCTTTTATGGCTTGGAAAGAAGTGGGCTTAAACGTTAGTACTTTACCACTTGCTGCACTTGGTGTAGGTTTAGGTGTGGACTACGGTATTTATATGATTGATAGAATTAAAGAAGAATATAAAAACCTAGGGATAAAAGATGTCCATGAGGCAATACACCAGGCTTTCTTAACATCGGGTAACGCGATATTTATTACAGCGGTTACCATGATTGCGCCATTAATTCCTTGGGCTGTTGCATCACCATTAAGGTTCCAGGCAGAAATGGGTATGTTGCTAGCACTTGTATTATTTATGAACATGTTAGGTTCGTTACTATTCGTACCCGCAGCCATTGCCGCTTTCCATCCTAAAGCATTGTTTAAAATAAAAGAAAATGCTGCGTAGCAATAAAACAACGTTGTTGTAAAAATGACAAAAAACGTTGTTTATGTATGTGAAATGACGTATAAAACAAATGTTAGAAATGTATTACTGTAAATAAAAAAGGGGAAAAGATGAAGAAAATAACAAAAATAAGTCTAGCAGCTATACTGGGTGTCTCCATGGTGGCACCTGCTATGGCGATAGATACAGGCATTAAAGGCCTAACCCAAAGCGGTCGAATTAAGTTGGGGGCGTCTGTACTATACGATCTACCAGATCAAGGTAATAAAGCAGGCCCTGCAAACTGGATTATAGAATCTAAAACAACGTACCGCCCGAATAGACAGTGGAGTTTCATTGGGAATTTCTGGTTACGAGGTGACATGTCTTCACAGTTCACCAGCTATGACTCACCAAATGGTGGTTTACCCGATCAAGTCAATGGTGCAATCGTGCCAGGTACGGGCGCTTTTACACAAAATGCTAACTTCAATCTAAACTCAAGTAATTGCTCAGGCAACGCATATTGTGCCGAGATGGACGATGAACTAGAAGTGCTAAAAGATTGGGAAGATATAATTCGAGAACTGTCCGTAAAATACAAAGATAAAAAAGGACGTTATTCTGTTAAATTTGGTCGTTTCCAACGTGGTTGGGGGCAATCAGATGGTTTACGATTAATGGATGTATTGCATGCTCAAGACTTGCGTCAACGTTTTGCATTTACAGACTCTGATGAGCTTCGCTTACCAGCTTTAATGGTGTCAGCTGATTTTAACTTCAGAAAGCTTGGTATAGACGGGCCGTTTAAAGCCATTGGTATGAAAAATCCATCTTTGGAAATTAACTTTGTACCAGAAGTTCAAACATCTAACTTTATTATTAACAACCCAACACCAGGCGATCAGACATCAGGCGGTATTTTTGGTTTAGATTGGGCTGACGTGAATGACACAACAGAAAATGGACCAGGCTTAGCTGGGCTAGGTTTTAATTTATATGACAATAAACCAAATCGCCTCAGCTTAACGGATGCAGAATGGTCTATGCGCTTAAAATTCGGAACACTGGGTGGCTCTGCAACCATAAATGCATTCTATGGACAACAAGATCTGCCAGTATCTAAACTAATTGGCTCTTCATTAATTGTCGGAGATGGATTCAATGATCCAAGTGTTGGAACACAAATACCATCAATTCCCGGTAATAGTAATTCAGTGGGCGCATCATTTAATGCAGCAACCACTGAAGCTGTTGTATTTGGAGCAGGTGGCTACCTAAATTGGCTGCAATCAGTAGATGCGTTTGCAAAAGGAGGTCCAGCTCCAATTGTAAGCCCACTTGCAGGGTTTGGCTGTGGTGATCCTTTTAACGGTATACCTGGACCTGCTTGTTCAATTAACGGTGAAGTTGAATTAGACTATGACTATCGCCAGTTGATGGTTGGGTTTACCTTTGCACGTGATTTAAGTGACTTTATAAGAATTGGACGCAAAAGCTCTGCGCCAACTGTACGTTTAGAAATGTCACATGAGTTTGATCACCCATTTAATCGTTCTAGAGTATACCCAGGTGCAACTTTTGACCCTGATGGCCCTGGCCCAGCTCCGATAGTATTTGATGGTAGCTTTGCGGGCGAAGTAACTGGTTCAGGTGTACTAGCTGTAGAAGCAAGCCGTAATATTGTGAAAGAAGATATTACCTCAACTATGATCGGCTTCGATTTCCCATTATGGGTACCGGGTTGGGAATCACAAGCTAAATCTATCTTCACTAGCTTACAATTATTTGATATCTACACTCATAATTCAGATCAAGGCCTATTGCAACAATCACCCTATGCCTTTACTGAAATACAAGATCATCAAAACTTTGTAACATTTGCTTGGAATGCACCATTAGATAACCAACGTTTAGTACTAGATGGTTTATATATACGTGATTTTCAAGGTTCAGGGGATTACTACCGTCAACGTATTGATTTTAACTACTTTGGCGATTCATGGCGTCCACGTGTAGAAATCGCTCATTTCTCTGGCAACAAAGAAAGCGCACCAATTGGTACTTTTAATAATTCAGATTATGTTGAAGTATCTTTAACGTACCAGTTCTAAGTAATTAGAATAACTACCTATCACTTATTGAAAAGTGGTAGGTAGTTATTAATAATGTAAGTGAATTAAATTAAGAAATAAGGGTAATGGAGATATAAATGAAAAATAAAATATTACAAATGAAACTGGCAGCTGCCGGCATAGCGCTTGGGCTTGGCATGTCAACTGCACCTGCAATGGCAGATACCAATCGTGCATTAGAAGCATGGAAAGCTTTTGCAGCTGAAGAAAATAACCCTCGTTATAATAAATGGGTAGAGTTACTTTCAGACCCCGAAGCAATTAAGCTTGCTAAAGAGTGGAAAGACTTACGAGGATATGATGCTTATGACCTAATAGATAAAGAAGAAATTCCTGCTGAACTAAAACCGGGTTTGGTTATTACAGCAGAAAATAAAGCTGATTTTCCTTGGTTACCTAAGTATTTAACACAGGAGACATATGATGCAATTGGTGCTCCGTGGGGTAACATCCGAAAAATTAAAATTGTTCCTTCAAATACCTATTATTTACATAAAGGGTATCTAAAAGGTAATAAAGCAATGGCAGAGCAAAATATCAAGCTCACATTTGACGAAACTGGACAACCAATTTATAAAGATGGTTCATATGCATTACTATCTGGCCCTGCTGCAACAGCACTACCATTTCTAACTAACCCTAAAAATGGGCTTGAATTAAACTGGAACAACGTTGCAGCTTCAGTTGCAACAGATACATTAGAGTTTGACAGTGCTTACATGAATTCTTGTACACCTGACAGTAAGGCAGATAGACAATATAGAGCGAATTTATGGTGGTGGCATTATCATGAGAGACACAACACCGCACCATTTGGTGATATTGAAGGCAAAGGGGACATGGTTGAAGGTGGCGCAATATTTATGTTTGAGCCGAATGATGTTCGTGGATTGGCAGGTGTACGTCAACGTTATGCTTCTGGAACAAAAGAAGATGATTTCAAAATTTTCCTACCAAGTTTAAGACGCACACGTTTATTAACAGGTACTGACTCGCAAGATCCATTAGCATCTGGTCTTGAATTATCTTGGGATGATTGGCGTGGCAATTGGATTAAAACAAATATTGAAAACTTTGAATATAACCTAGTTGGAGAAGCACTTATTTTATCTCCAACTAATACAATGCATTCAACAGGTGGTTTAGAGGCATTTACTATTGATGAAGAGCGCTGTGGAGTTGATTATGTAGAGATGGAATTACGTCCTACCTATATTTTAGAACAAGTTGACAAAACCGGTAAATACCAGTATTCAAAATTACGTTATTACTATGACAAAGAAGACTACTCAATCGCTACAAGGAAAACTTGGGATCCAAGAGGTAATCTTTTCAAATCTTATGTTGATGCACGCGACTTTTTACCTGCGACGGGTGTAAGTGTCTGGGGTGCATTGATTATTAGAAATAATGTAAGCCACAGAACATCAACCATGTGGATGGATTCAACATGGGAAAATTTAGATGAAATTGTAGATGAATCTATGTTTGATGTGGATCAACTAAGAGATTATCAGTAATAGAAACACTTAATATTAAGCATTAATAATCAAAGCAGTGGAACGAAAGTTTCACTGCTTTTTTTATGCCTTATGTCATTAAGACATGAAATATTGCTAGGCGATAAGATACGAATTAAATAGTATATTTACAAAAAAAGGGAGAGGAATGAATACAATAATTAAAAATTTACTGTTCTGTTTTATGTTATTGATCTTAAGTGCTTGTGATGAACAAAATAAAAAGACCAATAAAGAAGAATTAGTACCAAAAAGCCCTATTGAACAAATAAACAGACAAATAAGTGAAGTACCAGAAGATGTCGGTGTTCACTATTATGGTCTTGAACAAAATTTACAGCGTTATTCACCTCTAACACAAATTAATGATGGCAATGTGCATCAATTGAAACCATCTTGGGTGTTATCCCTTGGTGATAATAGAGGGCAGCAAACACAACCGCTAGTTATTAATGGGGTTATGTATATTACAAGCCACAACGCGACATATGCAGTCGATGCAAGATCTGGTCGTCAAATATGGAAAAGCACCATTCAATACCCTGCAGAAACGCTAACTTGCTGTGGTGTTACGAACAGAGGAGCAACTTGGTACAACGATGTGCTGTATCGCGCCACGCCGGATAATAGGTTGCTAGCCCTTAATCCAAAAAATGGAAAAACAATTTGGGAAAAACGAACAGCAGAGATTGAGTTTGGTTATTCAATGACCAGTGCCCCCCTTGTTGCTAATAATGTAGTGATTACTGGTGTAGCAGGTGGAGAATTTGGCGCTAGGGGGTTCTTAGATGGTTGGGATCCAAAAACAGGTGAACATTTGTGGCGCTTCCATACTATACCCAAGCCGGGAGAAAAGGGGAGTGAGAGTTGGCAAGGTGATGAGTGGGAGCATGGTGGAGGGCCGACATGGTTGATAGGCTCGTATGATAAAGAACTAGACCTTGTGTATTGGGGGGTTGGTAATAAGTCGCCTTGGAATATGAGAGAAGGAGCAAAAGATAATTTATATACGCAAAGTATGTTGGCTATTAGACCTAAAACGGGTGAGTTGATCTGGCATTATCAATTTACCCCAAATGATGGCTTTGATTATGACGCTGTTAATGACCCAATACTTACTGAGATTGAGGTTGATGGAAAACAACGGAAGGTCTTGATACAAGCCAATAGGAATGGGTTTTTTTATGTACTTGACCGTAGCACTGGTAAGTTATTAAGGGCCAATAAATTTGTCGATAAAGTGACATGGGCTGATGGAATTGATATGGAGACAGGGCGACCAATCATATCTGAGCGCGTTAAAAACATGATTAAGACAGGAGAAACAACCGAGATATGGCCATCGGCTTTTGGTGGTAAAAACTTAGCGCCGATGTCTTATAGTCCAACAACAGGGTTAGCATATGCTAATACCTTTAATATCGGCTGGAAATATACCCCCGTTGAGCAGCCCTATAAAAAAGGTGTTTTTTATATTGGAGCACGGTTTGAATGGGCTTTTCCAGAAGGGCCCAAGGGGTATTTAAGGGCGATTGATCCATTAACGGGTAAAGCAAAATGGCAATTCCCAACAGCTATTCCTATGAATGGTGGGACCTTAGTCACGGAAGGTAACCTTGTTTTTTCGGGTGCACAAACTGGAGAATTATATGCATTAAATGCACAGACTGGAGAAAAACTGTGGGAGTTCCGTACAGGATCTGGGATTATCGCACCGCCAATTACTTATCAATTAGAAGGTAAGCAATATATTGCTATTGCCAGTGGTATTGGTGGCGTTTACAACAGCTTATCAAATGATATAAACCTAAAAAACATTAACCCAGGTGGATCTGTTTGGGTCTTTGAATTAGGAAATGGTGGGGATACGAGTACAGTCCATGCTGAAACGATTCAGCCACCCAAAGCCCCTGATGCACAGGCAGTAAGTAAAAAGCTAAAGTCATGGTCAAGCACGGTTAAAAAAGGCGCTGAGCTATACGAGCAAGCCTGCTCTCATTGTCATGGTGTGGAAATGAAAACGTCGGGAACGACATTTGACCTTCGTACATTTCCGAAGAATGATAAGGCAAGGTTTATTAATTCAGTGATTAATGGCAAGGGTTCTATGCCAGCCTGGGGCAATAAGCTATCAAAGGAAGAAATTGAGGCAATACACGAATATGTTATTAATTAATGTGAATATTGCATGAACTCAGTAGGATCTAAGAGTTAGGCCGCAGAGTAAAAAACAATTGTTGGTTAAGATCTTAGGTGTATGTGTTGATATATTGCTAGTAAGATAGAAGTAGTCGGTCGACTATAAATAAGTATCGTTAAGGTTGGAGTGGGTTTAACCTCACAATTTGATTCCTTCTCGATTTTGTAGATAAAAGCATTTTACTGTTAGGTATAAAGTTATTTAGGTAAAATTAAAAAAGGCGATCGAGAGCTTGAGTGCTTAATGACGAACGGTAGTCGTGTTGTACTCGATGATAATATGAATTTCTTTAATTTTAATAAAAAGGTATAAGCAATGGGATGGTTAGATAATAAAGTAGTATTGATTACAGGGGGAGCCTCAGGCATAGGTTTGGCAATAGTTGAACGATTTGTTGAAGAAGGTGCAAAATTATGTGTGATGGATCGATCACAGGAAGGTATTGATGCACTAGAAAAAACATACGCTGGTTCTGTTGTGGGTATAGTCGGAGATGTCCGGTCATTAGCGTCAAACAAAGTAGCGGTTGAAAAAGCAGTTTCTACTTTCGGAAAGCTGGATGTATTTGTTGGTAATGCAGGCATTTGGGATTATATGGTGCCCCTAGAAGCACAACCTGAAGATAAGGTTGAAGAAATTGCCGATGAAATTTTTTCGGTTAACGTTAAGGGATATTTATTAGGTGCAAAAGCGGCGTTACCTGAGCTTAGAAAAACAAAAGGTAATATGATCTTTACAGCATCCACATCAAGCTATTATACCGGTGGTGGCGGACCAATCTATGTTGCCTCTAAACATGCTGTTATTGGCTTGATAAAGCAACTTGCCTATGAAGTGGCACCAGATATTAGAGTTAATGGTGTTGCGCCAGGTGGTACGGTAACAAACTTAGGTGGTAGTAATGCAGCAGGTCAGGCAGAGAATAAGCTAAACGAAGTACCGGGCATTGATAAAATCATTGCTGATATGACGCCGATGGGTTTCATAGCTGAACCCGAGGATCATGTAGGGGCTTATTTATTATTAGCATCAGAGCAATCTAAATATATTACCGCAACGGTCATTAATTCTGATGGCGGTGTTGGTGTTGGGAAACGACCAGAGTAAAAAGCAGAAAAAAAAGCCTCAATATTTAAAATATTGAGGCTTTTTTTGTGCTCGTTATATTTTAGATAGGGTAAGGAACATAACGAGGTAATACGTTAGTATCAACAACGGCTTTACGTTGAATAAAGCTGGCGCCATTTTCAACTAATACGATATCTTCATATCGGCCAACACATAAAAGTTCACTTTTCTCAACAAGATTCTGGGTGTAGAAAATAGAAAAATTATAGTTAGCTTGGTAACGATTATTGCCTAAATCTTTAATAGAAGTCAGCTGAGTCATGTGTCTCATTTGATAATGTTCAGTTGAATCATTTTGAATGACCGTGACCTGTGTGACTCTGTCTTGCAGACGTTCATATTTATCATCGAGCATAAAGGCAATAGGAAAACCCTTAGATTCATTTTCATTTGAAATCAAAGTATAGCTGCCTTGTTTATTAAAACAGGCTAACCATTTTTCCATATCTAAATTGTCGAGCGCACAAATATAGTCTCTATTTAAGTTCTCAATACTAAAAATTACGTTAGGTTCAATCTCGCTCATGCTTCTGCCCTCTTAAAGCCCATTAATTTTCTATAGTGTTCCCAACGTGGTAGGTTTCCAGATTCATCATTTTGCCCAACCTGAAGTTCAAGTTGGTATTCGTCTTTAACACCTTTCTGGAATATTGCCATACCAGGTGTTTTATTACCCTTATCAATGCGGGAAAAAACAGAGGCATCTTCCATGCTGATTAAACCACTAGGGCCAAGCAAGTTACTAGATTGGCGAATTCTATGCGCAATCATTTCATCGTCATCATCTTCATGAGTGAAATATGCGTAATGGACTTCAATGCCTTTAGGGCCTTTAGGAAAAGCATAACGAATATTTAGCATATCCATATGTTTGGAATAAACAGTAAGAGGGAATTGCATTTGTACAATGGAGCCTGTACTGGTTTCGGTGCCTTTAAAATCTAATATAGAGGCGTCTTTTAGGGCTGTAATGTCATCAGGGATTTTAAGTTCAGATTCAAAGGATAAATGACCATTTTCAGATACATTTTGAACACCTTTGCCACCCTGCCAGTTAAGCATTTTAAAAGCTAGGTGAAGGAGTGGAGCGTGATAACCATCGTTATCGCAGTATGCTTTCCAGTTACAGTCATAATGAACTTTTTGATAGCCAATGAACTTTAAACGCCCGTCACCACCAAGGATTCGACTAAGAGGTTCGTAGAAGTTTTCACCGAGATATTCCTTAAGAGGAGCAACTGTCTCGCTCATAGTAATAAAATATAAGCCACAGAATTCTTCTGTTCGGAAGGTGGGTAAACTAAAGTTTTTCTTGTCAAAATCGGGTGTAAATTCACGGCTATTTGGGCAACCGACTAACTCACCTTCAGGGCTGAATAGCCAACGATGGTAAGGGCATTCAAATTCTGTTTTGTTGCCTAAACTTTCGGTAACAAGGGTTGTGCCTCGATGAGTACAGGCGTTTTGAAAGATACGAATCTTATTGTCTTCACCGCGCACAGCGAAAACAGGGATTTCACCCAAATCAGCAGCCTTATAATCGCCGATATTTGGGATTTCACTTTGATGAACGATTGGGTGCCATTCGGCACCATAAAAGATATTTTCAAGTTCTTTTGGCCATAAATCAGCCCGTTCGAAAACCTCTTTAGGTACTTCATTATATTTAGCCGGCCATTCTAGTGTGGCACTGTTATTAGGTATTTGCGTCATGTTCTCTCCTATTGGTTAATCGTAAAAAGAATATATATAGTTTTTTAAAAGTGACCTATTGTTTTTGTCTTTGAATTTGATATATGTCACTAAGGCCTCTTAGCGGGCAGATGAGTTTGCAAGTTGCTCCAATTTTTTAAGTTCTAAAATTTGAATTTTACGTCCATCCTTATTAATGCAGCCGGTATCAATGAGTTTGGAAAAAGACCGGCTGACTGTCTCAACAGCCAGTCCAAGGTGGCTGGCAATATCTTGGCGAGTCATCGGTAGTTGAAATGAGGATGACTGTAAATTAGAGGATGAAATACGACTATGATATAAAATCAAAAAGGCTGCTAATCGAGACGAGGCGGACTGTAGGGATATGATGTTTTGCACGCGACTCATGGAAGCTAAGGCGGTGCTATACAGCTTCACTGAGAAGTCAGACAAGGTTGGAAACTCCTTACGCAACATGCGCAGCGAGGGGTAGTCTATTTTACAAGCTAAACTGGCTTCAAGGGCATCAGCACTGTTTAGTGTCATTCCAAGCCCTACACTGTCCAGACCGATGACTTCACCGGGCAGAAAAAAGTTGTGTACATGTTCGGTGCCATGAGGTGAAATCATTTTTGTTTTAAATGAACCTGTCTTAACAACATATAAAAAGCTTGTTTCAGTGTGCTGTTGAAATAATGCCTCGCCCATTTTGTATGGGATATTAGTTTGGACTATATTTTCAAAGCGAAATAGCTTGTTGGCCGGCATTCCAGAAGGGACGCATTGTTTTGCGAGCACACATTCGACACAGTTGGAAGCGGCTTTGTTTTTTTGCATAGCAGGCAACGCCGTTTTTATTATAAGCCCTACTGTAAACTATAATTAGATAGATTCAAAACTTTTTAAAGCGATGAAAAAAAGCCCCTAATGCAAGGCATTAGAGGCTTTTGTTTTACTGCTAAAGTAGGATTTAGAAGTCCATTATTTCTCGGTAACCTTTCCATAAGCCTCGGATCAAACCTTCAGTAACAAGGTGGTCGTCTCCCTTCGCTTCATCACCAGCCATACGGATAACGTT
The DNA here is from genome assembly GCF_000384415.1 of Cycloclasticus pugetii PS-1. Taxonomy (NCBI): domain Bacteria; kingdom Pseudomonadati; phylum Pseudomonadota; class Gammaproteobacteria; order Thiotrichales; family Piscirickettsiaceae; genus Cycloclasticus; species Cycloclasticus pugetii. The sequence continues at coordinate 2,355,391 of NZ_ARVU01000001.1, read as the reverse complement.
TGTAAACTCACCATCCCTGATAATGGCATTTTGGCACAATTCTGTTGACTCGCCATCTTCCATTGAGATAAGTCCAGCAGGTCCAATAAGGTTAAATTGCTTTAAACGAATATTTCTAAGTTCTTCGGTGTCATCTTTATAACCAAAGTAAGTCCAGACTAACTCAAATTCATCCTTGCCTTTCGGTAAGATCTGACGAAAAGCGAGGGTATTTTGAATTTGCTGTACAACTAACGAAGGAAAAAGTGACAAGATAACTAAAGTTACGCCATCTTCGAATTCTTGTTTACCAGCTAATAAAGACATATCTTTAAGCTCATATTCGCCAGTTTGAAGCGTTCTAAGCTTATCTTTCTTCATGTCATCAAGAGCGGTCTCATCTTCAGTACCACCACTTGCCCATAGGATCGAGTGATAGTCGTTGTTGGCGATGGACTCACCTTTTTGTGAAGATCTATATAGCCCAAAGGTTGCATGGAAGAGATGTAACAAGCTTGCATGGTAAGGGTCTTTGGTGTTTTCTGAGTAGAACTTCCAATTCCCTTTAATATATTGCCGAGTTGTACCGAGTATTTCTATCGGCTTATTTAGCAGTCGACGCATATGGTAGCTAACATCATCGCCCATATATTCTTCAATATCCGGCGTATCATCGCTAAAGGTACCAAAAATCGCACCATGGTAATTAACCACACGGACCTTACGTAGACCGTGCTTTTTCTTATCAAAGTCTTTTGGCATGCCACCTTTGCCAGCGAGTCCACGCTGGAAGGGGACCCCATGAAGGTCACCCTTCGCATCATAAGCCCATTGGTGATATACACATGTGTAAGCACCATCTTCAGACTTACCGTGACGCTCTCGACAAATCTCAGCGCCACGGTGAGCACAACGGTTAACCCAAGCATAGATTTCATTATCTTGCCCACGGGTAACGACAACAGGGGTATCACCAATATAGGTTGATTTGAAGCTACCTTTTTCTGGCAGTTCTGCATCAGCGGCTAAAAAATTCCACGTTGGGCCATTGTAGATTCTGGCTTGCTCCAGATCGTAGACTTCCTGATCATTAAAAACGGAATACGGTACTGAGGTGTGGCTTTCGTCAGCAGACCATTTTAAATGTGGAGGTGTTATTGCATTCATTATTTTTCTCCTTAAACAGGGATGACCAATAGGGTAGTGATTCGATGAGTGTCGTAAATAGCGCTTCGTTTTTTAAATTTAAGAGCGCCTTTATCGCGGACAATCTCATCAACATAACGGCCAACGTTATAAACAGTACTTTCTCCGTCATTACAGGTTTTGAATACTGCATAATTTGACTGTACGTGAAATGTTTCGCCGTCATCAGTTGTAATAACAGGGTTGCTAATAATATGGCGATACCATTGAACTTGATAGACATTAGCATGACGTAACGCGGTAATGCGGTCCTCTAGCATGCCGCGGCTATCACACCACATCACAGCAGTTGGTAAGCCTATTTCATGGTTTTCTCTTGGAATGATTTGATATAAGCACTGGTCAGTAAAAAAATTTGGCCAGTTTTCTAAATCATCATCATCGATGCATTGAACATAGCTGTTAAGTAGGTCTTCTATTTCGCTTTTTAGTTCAAGGGTTATAGCATTGTTTGGCATATGGCCTCCTCTTTTTGTTTTTTTTGGATAAATTTAACCGTTGAGTATACGGGGGTCTTTTTATAAGAAAATGACTATGATCAAAAAAAGCCTCTTTATCAACTAAAGAGGCTTTTTGGCATGATAATAGTTAATGAGTTTTTAGGAGTTATCTATTAAATTCATTTTAGCAATAAGTTTTTGGATATCGACGTTAACATCATTATCAATTAATGCAGCTACACGATTAATGGTGCAGACAACTGACCCTCGCATGCTATGTACATAATAAGAATCTAATGGGTAAACAACGGAAGGGTCGTGTGATGCGCGTAGGTGACTAAGTTGGCTAATGCCCATAATGGCAAGGCCAGCTGCTTCAGCGTGAGCCATAAGTCGTTCAGCGCGATCCTCGGTAATGTTGCCGATATACTCTGTTAAAAAAGGAGGAGTGACGGCGCCTTTCCCTGCAACAGTTTCACGCCAGCGCACAGCGCCAACAATGCCTTCAATATCTAATAGGGACTCAAAAGGAACGGGTGTAGACATAAAATTCTCCTAAGGTTTTTCTATATTGATTATCTGTATTTTTATAGTAATGTTGCTACAGAGGTTAGCGCAGGAGTTAGGAGAATGGCAACTTATTATTCTGTTTTTATTGCATAATTTATAATGGGGTTGAAATGGAATTGATGTAGATCAATAACAACATATGTTTTTTAAAAAATAATGTTATGCTAATATTTACTAAATTTTTTATAAAAATAATTATTAGCGTTAATGTTTTAACTAGGAGAGCCTAAATAATGAACAAAAAGCCAATTGTAGCAACAATGATAGGCGATCCAGCGGGTATAGGACCAGAGGTCGTTGCTAAGGCATGGGCCAGCGGTGAAATTCATCAATACTGTGAACCTGTTTTAGTGGGTAGTGCAGATGTGATGCAAGATGTTGTTGATGAGAATCAATTGTCATTAACGATTAATATGATTCAATCGGTTGATGAAAAGACAAATGACCCTGCTGTTATAGATATTTTGGATTCAGGGAAATTTGACATGGGAAGTTACACCAAGGGGCAAGATAACGTGTCTTGTGGTCAAATTAGTGCTGATTGGCTTGAAGAAATGGATCAGCTAGCGTTGTCTGGAGCAGTAGATGCAACGGTTATGGCGCCAATTAGCTCAGTATCAATGAAAATGGCCAATGTGCTTGATAAGATTATTGAAATTGAGCCAGGCCATAGTTATTTATTTCTAATTAGCGGCCCCTTAAGAGTGATGCATTTAACGGACCATATTCCTTTGCGTGATGTATGCGAACTGATTAGTAAAGACCTTGTGGCGGGTGCTATTGAAAAACTCAATGACTCGCTAATAGAGTGGGGTATTAGTGATCCGCGAATAGTTGTGGCAGGACTTAATCCGCATGCGAGTGGTGCAGAAGAAGACAATGAAATTAGACCAGGTGTTGAGCAAGCAAAAGCATTGGGTATCAACGTCGAAGGGCCGATGCCACCAGACTCCGTTTTCAGACAATGTATAGAAGATAAATATGATGTTGTGTTGGCGATGTTTCATGACCAAGGACACATTGCAATTAAAACATGGGGGTTTTCAGGTAATTGCGCCTTGATCATGGGGCCTCCATACCTTCATATGTCTGTGGCGCATGGTACGGCTTATGATCTTGTTGGAACAGGTAAGGCAGACCATACAATGATGCTAGAAGCGATTAAGTTGACGGGTAATTTAGCTGCAGGTAACGGCTTTTTTAGCGAATAAAGTTGTAGGGTTGCTGGAACAGTATGCTCTGTCTATTGTCTTATGTAGACATGCTCGATAGATAGGTATTTTAAAGCAACTAATCTCAAGGCTACTCCTAAATTGAAGGGTATATTCAATGGGAGGGCTTCTTGAATTAATAATAGGAGAACAGTTATATGAATGCGCAAGAAATAATCAATAAAATCGATGTTAATGGTAATCATTCCCCTTTCGCAACTTATTTAGATGAAGATGTCTTTAAGTTGGAACAAGAAAATTTATACCGTGGAAAGGTTTGGTCATATATCGGTCTAGATGTTGAGGTGCCTCAACCAGGCGATTACAAAACAACTTTTGTGGGCGATACACCCATCGTGTTGACGAGAGGCGAAGACGGTAGTCTTAATGCGTGGGTCAATCGTTGTGCGCATAAAGGTGCGGTTATTTGTCGTGAACGCCATGGGCATTCTGATGATGGTGCTTTTACCTGTGTTTATCATCAGTGGGCATATGATGCAAAAGGTGATTTAAAAGGTGTACCTTTTAGGCGGGGTATGAAAGGGCAAGGCGGTTATGCAAAAGACTTTGATATGAAAAATCATGGTCTAGAAACATTACGTGTTGAGACGGTAGCACAAATGATTTTTGCAACCTTTGACCCAGAAACACCTGATTTAGAAGAGTTTCTTGGCGAAAAAATGTGTGAAAACATTAGGCGTATTATGCATAAGCCGCTTAAGTTAATTGGGCATACTCGCCAGTTTATGAAAGGCAATTGGAAGGCCTATGCTGAAAACAGTCGAGACAGCTACCATGGTGCTTTATTGCATTTATTTTACCCAACATTTGGTATTTATCGTCAGGGGCAAATTAGTGAAGGGATAACCGATAAAGTGGGTTGTCATAACTATTTTAATGTTTCAGCGCCGCCTAAAGAGGATCTTGATTATAAAGATTATGCGGACGAGGCGAATAGAGAAATGCAAGGCCCACATCAGTTACAGGACACACGGGTTTTAAACTTTATTCCTGAGCGGGATGATAATGTTGCCTTAAGTATTCAGTCGCTTTTTCCAAGTGTCGTCTTGCAGCAAATTCAAAATACATTAGCAGCTCGTCAAGTGCTGCCTAAAAGTACAAATGAAACAGAACTAGTTTGGACATTTTTTGGTTATGAGGATGATGATGCGGCCATGGATGAGCATCGGTTGCGTAATATCAATCTAGTTGGGCCTGCTGGTTTAATATCAATGGAAGATGGCGAGGCTGTCGAATTGGTTCAAAACGGCGTCCACCGTGATGGAGAATTGCGTTCATTTATTGAAATGGGTGGTAATGATGTTGAAGATTACACCAGCCCAATGGGCATGGATGAAAATGCTGTGCGAGGGTTTTGGAAAGGTTATCGAGCAGTAATGGCTAGAGACTAAATTTAAGTAAGGGGGTATGAAATGGTAGATATTAATAAACTGGTTGATACGAAGGCATCGACACAGTCAAAAGAAGTTTTTTGGGATCAAGAGGTTTATGATCGGGAAATAAAAAATATTTTTGGGCGGAGTTGGTTGTTCCTAACGCATGAATGTATGCTGGAAAAGAAGGGTGACTTTATTACCACCAAAATGGCTGAAGATTCAGTGATCGTTACTCGCCATACTGATGGTTCATTAAAGGCATTTGTTAACTCATGTACGCATAGAGGTAATAGCATTTGTTCGGCAGACAGTGGTAATACCAAGTCATTTGTATGTAACTATCATGGCTGGGTGTTTTCGACCGATGGAAAGTTGGTGGATGTGCCATTAAGAGAAAAATGCTACCACGATGAGTTGGATAGAGATTCGTTAAGCTTAAAAACCATCAGAGTTGAGAGCTATCGAGGTTTTGTTTTTGGCTGTTTTGATGAAACAGCACCTAGCTTAGAAGACTTTTTAGGCGACTGGGGTTGGTACTTAGATACATGGATGGTAGGTGCTGGCGAAGGGGCTGAATTGGTTGGTCCGCCGATGAAATCTATTCTCAAATGTAACTGGAAAGTACCAACTGAAAACTTTGTGGGTGATGGCTACCATGTTGGGTGGACACATGCATCTGCTCTACATGTATTGGGTGGAGAGTTGGGTGGACTAGCTGGAAACCAAGCTGAGATGCCATTTGATGAGTTAGGGATTCAAGTCACAACGCGCCATGGGCATGGTTTTGGTGTTATTGATAATGCAGCCATCGCTATTCATGCGAAAAGAGATGAGTATGCTAAATATATGGAAGAGACCATACCCAAGGTGGCAGAGAATCTTGGAGAGCCAAGAGCAAAGTTATTTAATGGCCATTGGAACTGCTCAACCTTCCCAAATTGTTCTTTTTTATATGGAACCAATATCTTTAAGGTATGGCACCCACGTGGGCCACATGAAATTGAAGTATGGTCTTGGGTCATTGTGCACAAAGATATGAGTGACGAAGGCAAAAGAGAAGTTGTTAAACAAGCAGTTAGAAGTTTCGGTACGGCGGGTACATTGGAAAGTGATGACGGTGATAATATGGTGCAATCAACGCACGTTAATAGAGGCAATTATACGCGTGAGGGTACGATGAACTCAACGATGGGGCAAGGGTATGAAGGTGAGCACCCAGATTACCCGGGTATTGTGGGTTCAAGTTTTATTGGAGAAACATCGTATCGAGGGTTTTATCGCTTTTATCAAGAAATGATGTCGGCTGATAGCTGGGATGATATACGTGCAAACGATGAACATTGGGCTGATTGTTTCCCAAATAAAAATTATTGGAAAGACCGAATAGCGGCTAAGGCGGCAGAGGCAGAGGGCGAATAAGATGCATAATACTGAAGCGAAAGAACGCGTATCTTCAGAGCTACATTACGAGTTATCTCAACATTATTATCAAGAAGCGACGTTGCTTCAAAATGGAGAGTTTAATACATGGATTGAGACCTTTGTTGCCAAAGATTTGCATTACTGGATGCCAGTGACAGAGCGCCGTTACTCTAAAGATAAGCGCCCTGAACCTACGCCATATGACATGGCAATATATAATGACGATTATGATGAAGTAAAGGATCGAGTGGCGCGGTTGCTAACAGGGGCGGTGTGGATGGAAGATCCACGCTCAACGGTTCGTTATCTTATTACCAATATTGAGGCGTTTCATACTGATAAAGACGATGAGTTTGTTGTGCGCAGTAATTTTGTCGTGTATCGCCATAGAGGACAGTTAGAACACTCCGAGCATGTAGGCTGCCGTCAAGATTTAATACGAAAAGTGGGTAATGGCTTTCAGTTAGTACGGCGTAAGGTGTCTCTAGATGCTAGAGTAACGGAAGATAAAAATTTATATATATTCTTCTGATCGATAAGCGGTAAGTTTTAAAACTAAAATAAGAGGATTTAACAAATGGTAAAAGTAATAGAGTTAGGCTATATGGGGTTTAACGTCACAGATATGGACGCATGGCGTGAGTACGCAACGAAATGTGTTGGTTTGGAAATCGAAGAAGGTGATCGCGATGATCGCTTTTACCTAAGAATGGATGGTCAGCATCACCGCTTTACAGTTCATCAATCAGATGAAGACGATTTGGCATATGCAGGTTGGAGAGTAAAAGGCTTTGAAGAATTCAAAGCGATGCAGCAACACTTAACAGCTAATGGCGTTGATTTTCGTGTAGCGTCTGAAGAAGAATGTGAAGAGCGTTTCGTTTTAGGCCTGCTTAAATTAGAGGACCCATCAGGCAACCCGACAGAAATTTTCTACAGCCCTCAAATGGATGTAATGAAGCCTTTTCACCCGGGTCGACCAATGTATGGCAAGTTTCTAACTGGTAACCAAGGTATTGGGCATTTCATTATTCGTTCACTAGATGATGATGCCACATATGCGTTTTATTCAATGTTAGGTCTTGAAGGATCTGTTGAATATAAAATTAAGTTACCTAATGGCATGATTGCAAAACCAGTTTTTATGCACTGTAACGATCGTCAGCACTCATTGGCATTTGGACTTGGCCCAATGGAAAAAAGAATCAATCATTTAATGTTAGAGTACACAGAGCTGGATGATTTGGGCATAGCCCACGATACAGCGCGTAGAGAAGGTATTGATGTGGCGATGCAGCTTGGAAAGCATTCGAATGACCAAGCCTATACGTTCTACTTTGCTACACCATCTGGATGGTTGTTAGAATTAGGCCATGGCGCACGTGAAGCAGTGAGAGAGCAAGAGCATTACACTGGAGATATTTTTGGTCACAAGCCAGAAGCTACCGGTTATGGAATGAATGTTGATATTTAAGTAATATTTAGTATCAAAAAAAGGGCGCCAAAGGCGCCCTTTTTATTGTGCAGATAGCAATCAATGACATGATTAGCTAGAGCAAGATGATTGAGTGTTAATGATGATTCATTAGGGTATCGCAGATGCGCTGAAAAGCAGGTGTTAACATGTCACGATATTTTTTATCAATATCAACATCTTTCATGGCTTGTTGCATGCAGTGCATCCAAGCATTGGATGCTTGCTGATCAATCTTAAAGGGCTTATGTTGTTTAGTAATGCAGGGGCTGCCATGTTTCGCAACATATAGCGGTGGGCCACCTAACCAACCAGAAAGGTACTCAAATAAACCATCTCGAATATTGGTTAAGTCATCTTTATGCATGGCTCGAATAGTTTTTGCCTCTTCGTCCGAGTCCATAATGTCGTAAAACCGATTAACTAGCTTACGGACGCCTTCTTCGCCGCCAATCCAGTCATACATTGTTGTTTGTTGTTCGCTTGTTTGGTTTGCTTCGCTCATGGTCTATCCTGCATTAATTTTAGCGTAAATGTTAACTGTCGCATGATGCAGAAATATCAACCATGATCCAAATCAAATTACAGTAATTTTTCAAGTCCGCTGAGCGTATTGTCAAGTAAGGTGATTAATACTAAAGTAGCTTAGATATCAACCTTAATAAAAGGAACAGCGCTTGAAGCATAATACAATTCCCATGCCGGACGAGAAGGGTTACTTTGGTGAGTACGGTGGACAGGTTATACCGCCTGATCTTATTGCCATCATGAATGACATTAACAGAGCTTACCAAAACATTTCAAAGACACCGTCTTTTAAAGATGAGTTAAATGATTTGTACACCCATTATGTGGGACGTCCAAGTCCTATTTTTTATGCAAAACGATTAACGGAAAAGTTAGGTGGTGCTAAAATTTTTCTAAAAAGAGAGGATCTAAACCATACGGGTGCGCATAAGATAAATCATTGCCTTGGCGAGGCATTATTAGCACGACACATGGGTAAAACTAAGGTGATCGCTGAAACAGGAGCGGGTCAGCATGGGGTGGCGTTAGCAACGGCTTGTGCCTTAGTGGGTATCGATTGCGAAATTCACATGGGTGAGGTGGATATTGAAAAAGAACGCCCTAATGTGACGAAGATGAAAATATTGGGTTGTACTTTAGTGCCGGTCAGTCGTGGGACGAGAACATTGAAGGACGCTGTAGATAGTGCGTTTGAAGAATACTTAAAAGACCCAGTTAATTTTATTTATGCGATTGGCTCGGTTGTTGGGCCGCACCCTTTCCCCATGATGGTAAGAGACTTCCAAAGCATTATAGGTAAAGAAGCGCGCGCGCAGTTTCTTGAGGAGCAGGGGCGTTTGCCTGATGTTATTACTGCATGTGTTGGTGGTGGTTCAAATGCAATAGGACTATTTACAGCTTTTTTGGACGACGAATTGGTTGATATTGTTGGGGTGGAGCCAGCAGGACGAGGCTTAGAAACAGGTGAGCATGCGGCAACCATGAGTAAAGGGGTTAAAGGAGCTTTGCATGGATTTGAGTGCTACAACTTACAAGATCAATCAGGTGAGCCGCTACCTGTCTATTCGATTGCATCAGGGTTGGATTATCCAGGGGTTGGACCTCAGCACTGTTTGTTAAAAGATTTGGGTCGAGCGAAATATGTTGCTATAGATGATGAAGAGTGTATTGATGCCTTTATGACCTTATCAAGGGTAGAAGGCATTATTCCAGCACTAGAAAGCGCACATGCTGTGGCGTACGCGATGAAAATAGCAAAAAAAATGAGCTCAAATGAGACGATTTTAGTAAACCTATCTGGTCGTGGTGATAAGGATGCTGACTTTATAGCAGATAAGTTAGGGTTGTAGGAGGCCCGTTGTCTGGAGAAAAGCAGCGCAATTGTTAAGACCTCGACGAGCTTAAACTAGTTAATCAACTTAGAGTCTTTGATGAGTTCTTGAAAAGAAGATAATTGGCACGACCTTAGCAACAACAAAGACTGGGCAGTTTAAATTTAGTAGGGCAGTTCCAGCGCATTGCACAGGTAGTCCATCAAATCGCTGGCGACTTTAAAGCGGTGATGGATTGTTTTAGTTAAATTAGGGCTTAAAATTTCTTCATGAGTTAAAGTGTGGATAGCAATAAAGTCCTTACGTTTTAAATCATTAATCATCGGGTGATCTTTTGCGTAACCTCGCGGGTAGGTTTTTAATGAGTCACCTGACAATGTATAATATCGTTTGAAAGTATTGTGGCGTGTAATGTTTTTCCAAGCATTAGGGCTGTCACTAATCATCTCTCTAATATTGCTTAACGCTTTACTGTTGGGCCGCCAAATACCGGCACCAACAAAGCAAGTGTCAGGTGAGATATGTAGATAGAACCCAGGGGCGTGGACATCCTTGCCAGCAGTATGTCTAAACTGGATGCCTATATTCGTTTTATACGGTGTTTTATCGTTACTGAAACGCGCATCTCGATAAATGCGCATTAATGAGCCACCTGTTTTTTTGGCCACTGCAGTAAAATTAGGAGAGAGTGATTTTATACTAGGCTCCATGGCCTCAATAAAAGCCAAAGACGGTTCACGGACACTTTGTTCATAAAGCGATTTTCTTTCATTAAACCAAGGGCGATTATTGTTATTTGATAATTGTTGAAGGAAAGAAAGTGTTTGATGGTTGAAAAAGGAAGTATTCATTGGATTAGTCGATCTGAAGTTGATTTAAAACACGGCTTGTTTGTTTAGTGTGAATATAATATTCTTTATAGGTTAACAATGTTTGAATTAAGAGGAGAGGCATGACAAGTTATAACGTAAAAATCAGCGGACAGGAACTGGAGTTTGCTTGTGAGGAAGGAGATACTATTTTGCGTGCAGCACTACGCGCAGGTGTAGGCATGCCTTACGAATGTAATTCAGGTGGTTGTGGTGCCTGTAAAGTTGAAGTGTTAAACGGTGAAGTGGAGAATATTTGGGAAGATGCGCCGGGCCTGTCACCTCGTGATATTAAAAAAGGTCGCAAATTGAGCTGTCAATGTATTCCAACTGAAGACCTTGAGATTAAGGTTCGCTTAAACCCCGAAGCGATGCCGTTACATAAGCCAATTAAGGGTAAGGCCGTTTTATTTGAAATAAATAAACTAACAGAAGATATGGCAGAGTTTTGCTTTAAAACGGAGCATCCTGCTCATTTTAAAGCAGGGCAATTTGCCTTATTAGATTTCCCGGGCATTACAGGCTCACGTGGTTATTCAATGTGTAACCTGCCAAATGAGGAAGGTGAGTGGCGTTTTATTATTAAGAAAATGCCAGACGGTAGTGCCACCACAACTTTATTTGAAGATTATGAAGTGGGTGCGGAGATTGTAATCGACGGGCCTTATGGTTTGGCATATTTGAAACCAGAAATTCCAAGAGATATCGTTTGTGTGGGTGGTGGTTCAGGCTTGTCACCCGAGATGTCGATCATTAAGGCAGCTGCCAGAGATCCTCAGCTAAGTGATAGAAATATTTATTTGTTCTACGGAGGTCGTACACCAAGTGATATTTGTCCGCCTAAGCTTATTGAAGCAGATGATGATTTACGTGGCCGAGTGAAGAATTTCAATGCCGTATCAGACGTTGAAGCAGCCGAAGCAGCAGGGTGGAATGGTGATGTTGGGTTTATCCATGAGTTGTTAGGAAAAACATTGGGAGAAAAACTTCCAGAGCACGAATTTTATTTCTGTGGCCCTCCTCCTATGACAGATGCTTTAACACGTATGCTGATGACTGAATACAAAGTGCCGTTTGATCAAATTCATTACGATCGTTTTTATTAAAATAATATTAAAGGGTCTGCGAATTTCTACTGGTATTCGGTATGATAGCCAGAAATTGTAAGAAAAACTAATAACACTAACAAAGAGCTAAAATTATGAGCAATATAGTATTATGTAAAACAGATGAGGTTAAAGACGAAGCGCCTGTTGCTGTAACGCCTGAAGGTTTTCCAGCATTAGCAGTCTATGTATTTGAAGGTGAATACTATGTTACGGACAATTTGTGTACGCATGGAATGGCGATGCTGACAGATGGTTATCAAGACGGTGATGAAGTTGAATGCCCATTCCATGGCGGCGCGTTCTCCATTAAGACAGGTGATCCAACTTCATTCCCTTGCCAGATACCGATTAAAACGTACCCTGTTACAGTTGAAGATGGCAATATTTGTATTCCAGCCGCTGAATAAGGTTAGCTAAGATTATGCAAGAATCAATAGACTTTTATTTTGACATGATGAGCCCATTTAGTTATTTGGCTCATACTCAGTTACCCGATTTGGCGAGAAAGTATGGTTTAACCGTTAAGTATTTGCCGATGAGTATCCCAGTAGCAAAAATTGCTGCGGGTAATTACGGGCCTTCAAATAGAGAGGTGCCTGCCAAAATTAAAGTGATGTTGCAAGACATTAAACGCTGGGCAGCACATTATGATGTGCCGTTTACGTTTCCTAAAAACCTTGAAATAGAGCCTTGGAATATTGGTGTTTTATATGCCAATGATAAAGATCAAGCAGAAGCCTATGTCAATGCAGCTTATGCAAAGATCTGGGCAGATGGTTGTGACCCAACAGACATGGCCGAGCTATCGCAAGTAGCAGATCAACTGGGTTGGAATGCGGATGAGTTTATTGCCTATGTGCAGTCAAATGAAGGGCAGACTCGTTTTCGTAAAGCTTGTGTAGAGGCACATAAAGAGGGTGTCTTTGGTGCCCCTATTATGATGTTAGATGACCAAGCCTGGTGGGGTAATGATCGCTTCATGTTTATGGAAGAGTATCTTAAAGATCGGAAAAATTAAGTTAAGTTCTTCAGCATTTTAATATGTGTGAACCTAGCTTCTTGAAATGGCTTCCCTGTAATATGGAAGCCATTTTTTTTATAAAAACCAACAGCGCTTTGTTGTGCGTGGCAAGTTAATTGTTGGAGTCCTTGAAGTCTTGCTTGCTTAGTGATCTGCTTTAGTAATTGATTGCCCAGTCCTTGTGTGCGGTAACTCTTTAGAACGGCCATTCTTCCAAACTGACCATTATCAGCAAGTCGAGCTGTGGCGATAGGTGTATTGTTGCCATTAAAAATAACAACATGTAAAAAGTGATTATCTTGTTTATCTAGTTCTAGTTGCTGGGGAATCCCTTGTTCTTCAACAAATACAGATAACCGAACAGTCCGACAATAGGGTTCTAAGTCAGACCAAGAGCCTGTTTTAATAAGTATGCTCAATATTAAGGTATAGCTACTTCTGTGAGCAGTGCTGTAGAGGCGGCCTTGCTTGAGGTGCTGTTATCTTGAAGTGCTAGCCGATGCTCGATGATTGATGGTGTAATGGCTTGAATATCTTCGGGGTATACGTTATCGCGATTATCAATCAGCGCCCATGATTTTGCTGCTTGAATTAACGCGATGCCGGCCCTTGGGGATAGGCCTTGGCTAAACAAAGGAGAGGTTCGAGAAAAGGCCAATAAGGCTTGAACGTAAGCGATCAATGGTTCGGCAACATGGACGGTTTGGACCTGTTGTTGAAGCGCAATCAGCTGGTCAGCGCTAATAATAGGCTGACACGACTCGAGTTTTAAACGAGTGCTGGTGCCAGTGAGCAGCTGTTTTTCGGATGCTGAGTCCGGGTATCCAATAGAGAGTCGCATTAAGAACCGGTCTAGCTGAGACTCAGGTAAAGCAAAGGTGCCAATTTGATGTCCAGGATTCTGAGTGGCAACTACAATAAAAGGGTTGCTCATTGGGTAAGTCTTTTTTTCAATAGTGATCTGGCGTTCTTCCATGGCCTCAAGCAGAGCGCTTTGTGTTTTTGGGGTAGCACGGTTAATTTCATCGGCCAAAATAAAATTGGAAAAAATAGGCCCAGGGTGAAATTCAAAATTACTATTGTCACGGTCAAAAATACTTGAGCCAATAATATCGGCAGGTAATAAATCGCTGGTAAATTGAATACGTTGAAAATTTAATCCAAGTAAGATGGCAAAGCTATGAGCCAGGGTGGTTTTGCCAACGCCGGGAATATCTTCTATCAACAGATGCCCTTTTGCCAAAATACAGGCTAACGCTAATTTAATTGTTTTATCTTTACCTAAAATGATTGAATTTGTTTGCTCTAAAAAAGCTTGAATAAGTTGGTTCATAAGGCGTTGGCAAGGGTGCTGGTTAACGTTGTATAGGTTTATTCTAGCAAATAGAATCTGTATGTGTTTTTAACGAGACCACTAAATGAGTTGAATGATGTTAAAATCAACAGCTTATACCCATATAGTTAGAGTTATGTTACATCCAAATAGATTTGACGTTATCGTTATTGGCGGTGGTCACGCCGGCACAGAAGCAGCATTGGCAGCCGCACGTACAGGCGCAAAAACATTGTTGTTAACACAGAATATCGAGACTCTGGGGCAGATGAGTTGTAACCCAGCGATTGGTGGCATCGGTAAGGGGCACTTGGTTAAAGAAGTGGATGCGCTTGGCGGTGTGATGGCAAAAGCAACGGATAAAGCAGGGATTCAGTTTCGCACATTGAATTCAAGTAAAGGCCCTGCGGTACGCGCAACACGAGCACAAGCAGACCGTTTGTTATATAAAAATGCCGTTAGAGAGACTCTAGAAAATCAAGAAAACTTGAGCTTGTTTCAGCAAACGGTGTCGGACCTTATTGTTGAGAATGACCGTGTGCAAGGCGTTGTAACGCAAATGGGACTAAAATTTAAAGCGGCAACCGTGGTGTTAACGGCGGGTACATTTTTGGGCGGTAGAATTCATATTGGTTTAGAGAATTATGAAGGTGGTCGTGCTGGTGATGCGCCATCAAATGCGTTGTCCAAACGATTACGCGCCTTGCCCTTTAATGTTGATCGATTAAAAACAGGTACGCCACCAAGGATAGATGGCCGAAGTATTGATTTTAGTGTTATGCAGGAGCAGCCGGGTGATACACCATTGCCAGTCTTTTCATTTATGGGGTCGGTAAAAGATCACCCGAAACAAATATCTTGTTATATCACCAGGACGAATGAGAAAGGTCACGATATTATCCGTTCAGGACTGGACCGGTCACCGATGTACACAGGGGTAATTGAGGGTGTTGGGCCAAGGTATTGCCCTTCAATCGAAGATAAGGTGATGCGTTTTGCAGATAAAGATTCACACCAGATATTTGTTGAGCCGGAAGGTTTAACTACAACAGAAGTGTACCCTAATGGTATTTCAACTAGTTTGCCATTTGATATTCAAGAGGCATTTATTAAAACGATTGCAGGGTTTGAGAATGCGCATATTGTGCGCCCCGGGTATGCGATTGAATATGATTTTTTTGACCCAAGGGATCTTAAATCATCGCTTGAAACAAAGCATATGCCAGGCTTGTTTTTTGCGGGACAAATTAATGGTACAACGGGTTATGAAGAAGCAGCAGCTCAAGGGTTGATTGCTGGTTTAAACGCAGCGCGCCAAGCAAGAGGGTTGGCACCTTGGTGTCCTCGTCGAGATGAGGCTTATATCGGCGTGATGATTGATGATTTGGTCACCAATGGCACGCTTGAGCCTTATCGTATGTTTACTAGCCGAGCAGAATACAGGCTGTTGCTACGTGAGGATAATGCCGATTTAAGGCTAACCGAATTAGGTTATCAGATGGGCTTGGTTAGTGAGGCGCAGTGGCAGAAATTTAATGTTAAAAGAGAGGCAATTGAGTTGGAGCAGGCGCGTTTAAAGGCGACTTGGGTTCAGCCGAACACTGCGGCATCTAAAGATGCAAACGAATTCTTGAAAACGCCATTGCAACGCGAGGCTAACTTATTGGATTTGCTTCGTAGACCAGAGGTAAAGTATGAGAATATCGCTAATCTGCCGGATATCGAGAGCACTGTGGCTGATGACTCAGTTCGCAACCAAGTAGAAATACAAGCCAAGTACGCAGGTTATATAGACCGTCAGCAAACAGAAATTGCGCGGACGTTACGTTATGAGGAGCTTATTTTATCAGCGGAGGCTGACTATCGACAGGTTCCCGGGTTATCGTCTGAGGTCGTTGAAAAGCTCGATCGGCACAGGCCAGAGACATTGGGTCAAGCGAGTCGAATACAAGGGGTAACGCCGGCAGCTATTTCGTTGTTGTTGGTGCACTTGAAGAAGAAAAGTGGGTAACGTAGATGTTTAATGAAGCGCATAGGCTCCAATTAGAAAAAGGGCTTGCAGAAATGAAGATAGAGTTACCTTCGCAAAGCATTGCTAAAATGATTGATTTTCTCCGTATGATGGTGAAGTGGAATAAGGTATATAACCTATCTGCAATTAGAGAGCCCGAGCAAATGGTGAATATGCATTTATTGGATAGTTTAGCAGTGTTACCTTTCTTACACGGAAAACGTTGTATTGATGTAGGCACTGGGGCTGGATTACCTGGTATCCCGCTAGCGATTGCAAGGCCAGATATGCAGTTTGCACTACTTGATAGCAACTCAAAGAAAACGCGTTTTATTCAGCAAGCATGTATTGAGTTAGGGTTGGATCATGTGTCGGTTCTAAACGAGCGTATTGAAGAGTATCAGCCAGAACAAAAATTTGATACGGTAACCGCACGGGCATTTACCTCAATGCCAAATTTATTAGTAAAGACACGTCATCTATTAGCGCTAGGGGGTAGATTGCTAGCGATGAAATCAAAAGAAACGAAGGCGGTAGATAGTAAAGGGTTTCAGTTCAGTTGTGTAGAATCTCTAGTAATACCTGAACTCGAAGTGACGCGAAATCTTGTTATTTATACAGCTGTATAGTGGTATCAATATGATAAAGAAAGGTGTCTATTAGTGGCAAGAATAATAGCGGTTGCTAATCAAAAAGGTGGTGTGGGCAAAACAACGACAAGCATTAACTTGGCTGCATCTATGGCAGAACTTGGTCGGCGTGTTTTATTAGTTGATATGGATCCGCAAGGTAATGCGACTATGGGCAGTGGTGTTGATAAGCAAGATATCGAGCTGTCTTGTTATGATGTGCTATTGGAGGATTGCGATCCATTCCAAGCAGTAGTCAGTTCGCAAACAATTAAACATCAGGTGCTACCGAGCAATATGGACCTTGCAGGCGCCGAAGTTCATTTATTAGAGGCGGTTGACCGTGATCGCCGTTTAAAAAAAGCCATTGGTATATTAGCCGATAACTACGATTATATTTTTATTGACTGTCCTCCCTCGATGAACATGCTGACTATTAATGCGTTGGTTGCGGCTGATAGCGTATTGGTGCCTATGCAGTGTGAGTATTTTGCACTAGAAGGCTTGTCATCTTTAATGGATACATTAAAACAGGTGCAGGAAACCGTTAACAAAAATTTAAGTCTAGAAGGGCTTTTAAGGACGATGTTTGATGGGCGTAGCCGCCTGACTCGTGAAGTCAGTGAGCAGCTAACAGCGCACTTTTCAGATAGGTTATTTGAAACGATTGTGCCAAGAAATGTACGACTTGCCGAAGCGCCAAGTTTTGGCTTGCCCGCTATTCTTTACGATAAAAGTTCCCGCGGGGCGCAGGCTTATATGGATCTGGCGCGTGAACTAGACGAAAAACACTACTAGGATTTAAGAATGTCTACAAAGAAAAGAGGGTTGGGCCGCGGGTTAGATGCATTGTTGAGTCATCCAAAGGTAGGTGGTCATGCAAAGGAAACTAAAAAACTTCCAATAGATTTATTACAGCGTGGTAAATACCAACCAAGAACAGAGTTTGATCCGGTTCAACTGCAAGAGTTAGCCGATTCAATCAGTGCGCAAGGCATTATTCAGCCAATTGTTGTGCGGCCTATTAGTGGTAATAATTATGAAATTTTGGCCGGCGAACGACGCTGGCGTGCTGCGCAATTAGCCGGTCTGCAAGATGTTGAGGTAGTTATTAATGATGTAGATGATCGTGCTGCAATAGCCATTTCATTGATTGAAAATATTCAACGAGAAAATTTAAATATTCTGGATGAGTCAGAGGCTTTGCAGCGACTAATCAATGAGTTTGAGATGACGCATCAGCAGGCAGCGGATGCAGTAGGAAGATCAAGGGCAGCGGTCAGTAATTTATTGCGTTTATTAGAATTAGGCCAGGAGGCAAAAGAAAGCCTTCGAGCTGGAAAAATCGAAATGGGGCACGGAAGAGCGTTATTAGCATTAAATGAATCGCAACAATCAACCATGGTTAATAAAGTAGTGGTTGGTGGCTTGTCGGTGCGCGCAACAGAAGCAATGGTAAAGCGAGCGCTAAAAAGCGGCGAAGAAAAGAAAAATGCTCTAGTGAAAGACCCTGACGTTGAAAGGCTGGAGCAAGATATATCAGAAAAACTAGGCGCTAAGGTGAAGATTAGCCACTCTAGTAAAGGGGATGGGAAGATAATAATTCAATTTTCATCATTGGATGAATTAGAGGGTGTGTTAGGTCATTTTAAATAAACTTGACTGTGAGGTGCAGCAAAAATTATAATGGGCGGCTGAATGCGACGGGCATTATAAAATGAAAGCTCAGTCTAAAATTGTTGTTTACCAGTTAGCTTTGATTTTCGTGGTTGCAATTACAGGGTATGCCTTGTATTCAGAACAGTTTGATTTAAAAGCAGTGTTGTACGGTGGATTTATATCGGTAACGGCATCTATAGTGATGGCGGTTAGGTTAAGTCAAGCAGTAAAAAGTGCGCAAAAAGGCAGTAAGCGCGGCGGATTTTATGTTTATTTAGGCGTGATAGAGCGATTATTGATTGCCATCGCGCTTTTTGGTGCGGGGCTTATGTGGTTTGAAATGAGTCCTGTTTATACAATGGTAGGGCTGGTTGTGGGTCAAGTAGGGTTTATACTTGGCGGATTTAGAGTGAAAGAATAAGAGAGAAACTATGGCAGGCGAAAACCTTACGTCATCAGAATATATTAAGCATCACTTAACCAATTTAACATATGGGCAGCACCCAGATGGGACTTGGGGTATAGCATCTGGACAAGAAGCAGCGAAAGAGATGGGCTTTTGGGCGGTCAATATAGATACGCTAGGTGTCTCTGTGATTTTAGGTTGTTTGTTTCTTTTTCTCTTTAGAAAAGCAGCTTCTGCACCAACAACAGGCGTGCCAACTGGCTGGCAAAACTTTGTTGAGATGGTATTAGAGTTTATTGATGGTAGCGTAAAAGATAGTTTTAACGGTAGAAATCCAGTTATTGCGCCACTTGCATTAACGATTTTTGTATGGATTGTGCTAATGAATACGATGGATCTAGTGCCTGTTGACTATATCCCACATTTAGGACAGCTTGTCGGTATTCCTTACCTTAAAGTGGTACCAACAACCGACCCGAATTTAACTTTCTCATTAGCGTTAGCTGTATTTTTTCTTACAATTTACTACAGCATCAAAGTTAAAGGCCCTGGTGGGTTCTTTGCTGAGTTGGCCTTCCACCCATTCCCTAAATATATGATGCCATTTAATTTGCTTTTAGAATTGATCGCATTGATTTCAAAGCCAATTTCACTAGCACTGCGTTTATTTGGAAATATGTATGCAGGTGAGATGATCTTTATTCTTATTGCTTTATTACCACTGGGTGTACAGTGGACGCTGTCATTGCCGTGGGCAATATTTCATATTTTAGTTGTTATATTACAAGCGTTTATATTTATGACGCTTACAATCGTGTACCTGAGTATGGCTCACGAAGAAAGTCATTAGTTTTTTATTAATTTTAGTAAACTCAATAGGAGAGAAAAATGGAAGATGTAGGTTTGATTTATTTAGCAGGTGCGTTATTAATGGGTATGGGTGCGATCGGCGCTGCAATTGGTATCAGCATGTTGGGTGGTCGTTTTATAGATGGTGCGGCTCGCCAACCTGAATTGATTCCTTTGTTACGTACGCAGTTCTTTATTGTTGTAGGTCTAATTGATGCGGTTCCAATGATTGCTGTTGGTATTTCTATGTACATTCTGTTTGCGGTCGTTGGTTAAATTAAACGAAGATTAACCCTAAACTAAGGTTTAATAATGAATATTAATGCAACCCTAATAGGCCAAACGATAGCATTTTTTATGTTCGTTTGGTTCTGCATGAAATTTGTATGGCCGCCTTTAATGGCAGCTATGGAAGAGCGGAAAAGCAAAATTGCTGAAGGCCTAGCGGCGGGCGAACGTGGAAAAAAGGAACATGAATTAGCTGAAAAACGAGCTAAAGAAGTGTTGCAAGAAGCGCGCGCTGAAGCGTCAGATATCATCAATTTAGCAAATGTACGTGCTGGAGAAATGGTTGAAGAGGCAAAAAGCAAAGCAGTTGAAGAAGCCGTAAAAGTAAAAAAAGGCGCGGAAGCTGAGATTGAGCAAGAAATTGCTAGTGCACGTGAAGCACTTCGCCAGCAGGTATCTGTTTTAGCCGTATCAGCAGCAGAGAAAATTATTAAAAGCGAAATCGATGCGTCCAAGCACCAAGCTATCATTGACGATATCAGTGGCAAATTAGGTGCGGTTTAATGGCTGAGTTAGCAGCGCTTGCGAGACCTTATGCTGAAGCTGTGTTCTTAATGGCTGATGAAAAAGGTGAGTTTGACCAGTGGTCAAAAATGTTAGGTTTTTTAAATCTAGTCATGAGCGACGAACAAGTCAAGAAGCTAATAGATAACCCAAAATTATCCAAAAATGATCTAGAAAATGCCATGACGGGCATTTGTGAAGGGCAAATGGATGCTAGAGGGCTCAATTTCGTTAAGCTACTGACTAAAAACAATCGCTTGTCATTAACCAGCGAAATTACCAGCCAGTACGAAATTAAAAAAGCTGAAAAATGCGGAGAGCTTGGTGTAAAAGTAATATCAGCCTTTCCTATGACTGACGAAGATAAGGCTAAGTTAAGTGTGTCTTTATCGGACTCGTTCGGCAAAAAAGTAACGATTAACGTTGAAGAGGATTCAAGCTTAATAGGCGGCATGATAATTCGTGCTGGTGATAAAGTGATTGACGGCTCTTTAAATAGTCAGATTAAACAATTGGCTAATAAGCTAAAATAGCAAAGGTAAAAACGATGCAATTAAATCCATCCGAGATAAGTGATCTTATCAAGAAAAAAATCGAAAACTTCGATACAGACGTAGAAGCTAAAACAGAAGGCACAATCGTTTCTTTAACAGACGGCATTGCTCGAGTACATGGCTTATCAGATGCTATGCAAGGTGAGATGTTAGAGTTTCCTGGCAATACATTTGGTATGGCACTTAACCTTGAAAGAGACTCTGTAGGGGTTGTTATCATGGGCTCATACCTGCACCTTTCAGAGGGTGACAGTGTAAAATGTACTGGTCGAATTTTAGAAGTTCCAACTGGTGAGGCAATGCTAGGTCGTGTAGTTGATGCATTAGGTAGCCCAATTGACGGTAAAGGAGCCATTAATGCTGAGTCATCATCGCCAGTAGAGCGAATTGCACCAGGTGTGATTGCACGTCAATCAGTGGACGAACCAGTGCAAACAGGTTTGAAATCAATTGATGCAATGATTCCATTAGGTCGTGGCCAACGTGAATTAATTATCGGCGACAGACAAACTGGAAAAACAGCCATCGCTATTGATGCAATTATCAATCAAAAAGGCACAGGTATTAAGTGTATCTATGTTGCGATTGGTCAAAAACAGTCTTCAATTGCAAATGTTGTTAGAAAACTTGAAGAGCATGGCGCGATGGATCACACAATTGTGGTCAATGCGGGTGCAGCTGATTCGCCAGCACTACAATTTATTGCACCATACGCTGGTTGTGCAATGGGCGAGTATTTCCGTGATAAGGGCGAAGATGCGTTAATCATTTATGATGATTTAACAAAACAAGCATGGGCGTATCGTCAAATTTCATTATTACTTCGTCGTCCACCAGGACGTGAAGCATACCCAGGAGATGTCTTTTATCTTCACTCTAGACTATTAGAGCGTGCAGCTAGAATTAATGTTGAAGAAGTTGAGAGACTAACAGATGGTAAAGTTAAAGGTAAAACAGGCTCATTAACCGCCTTACCTATTATTGAAACTCAAGCAGGTGACGTTTCTGCATTTGTTCCTACCAACGTTATTTCTATTACTGATGGTCAAATTTTCTTAGAAACAGATTTATTTAATGCGGGTATTAGACCAGCGGTTAATGCTGGCTTGTCTGTCTCTCGTGTGGGTGGCGCAGCGCAAACTAAATCAGTTAAGAAGCTAGGCGGTGGTACACGTCTTGATTTGGCTCAGTATCGTGAATTGGCAGCCTTTGCACAGTTTGCATCAGATCTTGATGCGGCGACTAAAGCGCAAATTGATCGTGGAATTCGTGTGACTGAATTGATGAAACAAAATCAGTATGCGCCATTAAGTGTGCCTCAAATGTCGATTTCATTGTTTGCAGCTAATGAAGGTTTTATTGACGCAGTTGATGTTGATAAAGTACTAGATTTTGAAGCAGCTCTTCATGGTTTTATGGAAAGAGAAAAGGCTGATCTTGTTGCAGCAATTGGTGATGAAGGTCACTATAACGATGAGATTATTGCTGACTTGAAGTCTTCTATCGAAGAGTTTGTAAACACACAAACCTGGTAAGCGAGAAAAGCGATGGCAGTTGGAAAAGAAATTAAGACCAAGATTGCGAGTGTTCAAAGTACACAAAAAATAACACGCGCAATGGAAATGGTCGCCGCAAGTAAAATGCGTAAAACACAAGAGCGTGTTTTTGCGGCTCGTCCATATGCTAAAAAAATAGGGCAGGTTATACGTCATTTGGCTCAGGCTAGAACCGAATATAAGCACCCTTATTTGGCAGATAGAGAATGTAAGCGCGTTGGCATCATATTAATCAGCAGTGATCGTGGATTATGTGGTGGTTTGAACTCAAATTTATTTCGTAAGTTTGTAGGTCAGCTGAAAACCTGGGATGAAGAAGGTGTTGATGTTGTTATGGCATCAATCGGCTCAAAAGGCGAAGGGTTTTTAGGCCGGTTAGGTGGTAACGTTCTTGGCTCTGTGACTCATATCGGTGAGACACCATCGTTAGAAGACATCATTGGTGTTGTTAAAAGCATGTTAGATGAATATGACGAAGGTAATATTGATCGTTTTTATATAGCGCATAATGACTATGTAAACACAATGACTCAAACACCAGAAATCACTCAGCTACTGCCTGTATACACAGAAGAGTTAGATGATGAACTTACACATCATTGGGACTATATCTATGAACCAGATGCAAAAGAAGTATTGGATCAATTATTGGTTAGATACATCGAATCGCTGGTATACCAAGGGCTATTAGAAAATAATGCTTGTGAACAAGCAGCTCGAATGGTTGCTATGAAAAGTGCATCCGACAACGCAGGTACATTAATTGATGAATTGCAGCTGATTTATAACAAAGCAAGGCAAGCAGCAATTACACAAGAACTATCGGAAATCGTTGCTGGTGCAGCAGCGGTATAGAAAATTTTAAATTAAGAATATTGAGGAACTGATATGAGCTCAGGTGTTATCGTTCAAATTATTGGCGCGGTTGTTGACGTGGAATTTCCACGTGATGCTATACCGAAAGTATATGACGCACTCCTTGTAAAGGAAGTGGGTTTAACACTAGAAGTACAACAGCAGATTGGCGACGGTGTTGTTCGTACCATTGCTATGGGTACAACAGACGGTGTTAAAAGGGGCTTAGATGTAACGAATACTGGTGAAGCAATTCAAGTACCAGTAGGAACTAAAACATTAGGTCGTATTATGAATGTTCTAGGTGAACCGATTGATGAAAAAGGACCAATTGGTGAAGAAGAACGCTGGGGTATTCACCGTACAGCGCCTTCTTATGAAGAACAGGCAGCATCAAATGATATTTTAGAAACAGGTATTAAAGTTATTGACTTAGTTTGCCCGTTTGCAAAAGGTGGTAAAGTTGGTTTGTTTGGTGGTGCTGGTGTTGGTAAAACCGTTAATATGATGGAGTTGACCCGTAACATCGCGATTGAACATAGCGGCTATTCAGTATTTGCTGGTGTGGGTGAACGTACTCGTGAAGGAAACGATTTTTATCATGAGATGACCGATTCAAACGTTATTGATAAAGTATCGTTAGTTTACGGACAGATGAATGAGCCTCCAGGAAACAGATTACGTGTTGCTTTAACAGGCTTAACGATGGCTGAGAAATTTCGTGCGGACGGCAGTGATGTTTTATTGTTTATTGATAACATTTATCGTTACACATTAGCTGGAACAGAAGTGTCTGCGCTATTGGGACGTATGCCTTCAGCGGTGGGTTATCAACCTAACCTTGCCGAAGAAATGGGTGTATTCCAAGAACGTATTACATCAACCCGTGAAGGTTCAATTACCTCCATTCAAGCGGTTTATGTTCCTGCGGATGATTTAACCGATCCATCGCCTGCAACGACATTTGCTCACTTGGATGCGACTGTTGTGTTATCACGTCAAATTGCTGAACTGGGTATTTACCCTGCTATTGACCCATTAGATTCTACAAGTCGTCAATTAGATCCATTAGTGATTGGTGAAGAGCACTATCAAGTGGCTCGTGATGTTCAAGGTACGTTGCAACGTTATAAAGAATTAAGAGATATTATTGCTATTCTGGGTATGGATGAGTTATCAGAAGAAGATAAATTATCGGTTGCTCGTGCACGTAAAATTCAACGTTTCTTATCACAACCATTCTTTGTGGCTGAGGTGTTTACAGGTTCGCCTGGTAAATACGTTTCACTTAAAGATACTATTGCAGGTTTTAAAGGTATTATTGCAGGTGATTACGATCATATTCCTGAGCAAGCATTCTATATGTCAGGAACGATTGACGAAGTGATTGAAAAACACGCTAAGCAAGCAGCTTAAATTAAGGGGCCAAAATGAGCATGACAATTCATGTCGACATTGTAAGTGCAGAAGCTTCCATTTTTTCTGGATTGGCTGAAATGGTTTTCGCTCCGGGTGAACTGGGTGAACTGGGTATTGCGCCACGGCATGCGCCACTTGTTACTCGACTTAAACCGGGTGAGGTTCGTGTGAATACTGGTAAAGTTGAGTTGGATTTCTTTATTTCAGGTGGTATTCTCGAGATTCAACCTCATCTAGTGACGGTTCTTGCTGATACAGCTGTTAGAGCGGATGACTTAGATGAAGCAAAAGCGTTGGCAGCCAAGAAACAAGCTGAAGAGGTATTAGCAAATAAAACATCTGATATTGATTTTGCTAAGGCTCAAGCAGAGTTAGCTGAAGCTGCAGCACAGTTACAGGCAATTAGCCGGTTAAGGAAAACACGTTAAGCTTGGTTTAAATAAGTTACTAAGAGAAGTTACCGTTTGTGTAGCAGATCGTTGGATATAAAAATAAAACCCGTCCATAGGCGGGTTTTTTTATACCTGTTAAACTAGGGCTTGATCTGGAAATATTATCAAAATGAATATAAAAACCATCGTATTAGCTGCGGGCAAAGGCACGCGGATGAAGTCGAATAAAGCAAAAGTGTTGCATCAAATTGGTGGAAAACCTATGTTACAGCACGTTATTGAGTCAGCTAGACCATTGAGCAGTGAGGTTGTTGTTGTTTATGGTCATAATGGCGAAGAGGTTAAAAAGAAACA
The DNA here is from genome assembly GCF_000384415.1 of Cycloclasticus pugetii PS-1. NCBI lineage: Bacteria > Pseudomonadati > Pseudomonadota > Gammaproteobacteria > Thiotrichales > Piscirickettsiaceae > Cycloclasticus > Cycloclasticus pugetii. The sequence continues at coordinate 2,330,025 of NZ_ARVU01000001.1, read as the reverse complement.
TTCGCAGTTTGATATTAATTGGGTTGAACAAACCGAACAATTGGGAACAGGCCATGCAGTCAAGCAGGCATCACATTACATAGCTGAAGACGATATTGTATTAATTTTATATGGCGATGTGCCATTAATTCACAGTTCTACACTGCATAAGTTGATTACACAGGTTAGTACTAAGTCTATGTCTTTATTAACGGTAACACTCAAAAACCCAATGGGTTACGGGCGAATCGTTAGAGAGGGTAATAAGGTTTGTAAGATAGTTGAGCAGAAAGATGCGACAGATGTTCAATTACAAATTAATGAGGTTAATACCGGCATTATGGCGGTTCACGGGAAGCATTTAGTAAACTGGTTGGGGAAATTAAATAATAGTAATGCTCAGGGAGAATATTACTTAACAGATATTATTGAAATGGCGGTTACTGAAGGTGTTAGCGTTAATACAGTACAGGCTTTAGATGAATTTGAAGTACAAGGTGTTAATTCAAAAATACAACTGAATGAACTTGAGAGATATTATCAACTGTGTAAGGCAAAAGCGTTGATGAACTTAGGTGCTACACTTGCAGATAAGTCGAGGATAGATGTCCGAGGTGAATTGACGTTAGCCGGTAATGACGTTTATATAGATATCAATAATGTTTTTATTGGGGCAGTTAGCTTAGGTAGTAATGTACATATTGGGCCAAATTGTGTGATTGAAAATGCGATTATTGCTGATAGTGTTGTCATTAAAGCTAATTCTGTATTAGAAAATTGTGTTGTCGGTGAAAATAGTACAATCGGCCCCTTTGCTCGACTTCGTCCTGGTGCAGAGCTGGCAAAAGGTGTGCATATCGGCAACTTTGTTGAAGTGAAAAAAGCAACTATTGATGAGGGATCAAAGGTAAACCACTTAAGTTATATTGGTGATGCTGAAGTTGGTAAATTCGTTAATGTTGGCGCCGGTACTATTACATGTAATTATGACGGTGTTAATAAACATAAAACCGCTATCAAAGATGGTGCATTTATTGGCTCTGGCACACAACTAGTTGCCCCGGTTACAGTAGAGGAAGGGGCTACTTTAGGTGCCGGAACAACATTGTCAAAAGATGCTCCCGCTAATTCCCTAACAGTGACTCGTGCAAAACAAATAACATTAAATGGCTGGAAGAAGCCGATGAAGGATTAAAAGGGCTTGTATGTGTGGAATAGTAGGAGCGGTATCACAACGAGATATCACGAATATTTTAGTAAAAGGCCTTCAAAGACTGGAGTACCGTGGCTATGACTCGGCCGGCGTTTGTATCGTTACGGATAATGATGAACTCGAAAGGCGCCGCACCGTAGGCAAGGTAAAAAACCTTGAAGAGTTAATTGAGGCTCAGCCTTTATCGGGCTTTTGCGGTATTGCTCATACCCGCTGGGCAACGCATGGTGTTCCTTCAGAAACTAATGCACACCCGCATATGTGTGGTGACGTTGCACTGGTGCATAATGGCATTATTGAAAATTATGAAGTATTACGTAAGCAGCAATTAGAAACAGGCCACCAATTCGATTCAGACACGGATACAGAAGTGATTGTTCATGCTGTGTCTGATGCATATAAAAAAACCAATGATTTGCTGACTTCAGTTCAAAAAACAGTTAAGTCATTAGAGGGCGCCTATGCATTGGGCGTTGTTGAAAAAGGTAATAATGATCATTTAATAGCAGTAAGAAAAGGCAGCCCCTTAGTGATTGGTATTGGCAATAACGAACATTTTATTGCCTCTGATGTTTTTGCTTTGTTGGGAGAAGCAGAGCACTTTATTTATTTAGAAGATGGTGATGTGGCAGACATTACTCATAAGGGTGTGACGATATACGATGCCAAGGGCCGGCAGGTTAAGCGCAAAATTAATAAAACAAAATTACAAGTTAATGATGCTGGTATAGGGGAGTATGACCACTACATGCAAAAAGAAATTTTTGAGCAGGCAGCGGTACTTAAACAAACCCTTGAAGGACGTATCGCAAATGGGCGATTATTATCAGATTGTTTTGGCAAAGATGCTGAGGAGGCGTTCAGAAGCATTGAAGAAGTCCAAATTGTGGCCTGTGGAACTAGTTTTCATGCAGGGCTGGTAGCAAAGTACTGGTTTGAATCAGTGGCTGGCCTACCTTGTCATATCGAAGTGGCGAGTGAGTTTAGATACAGGCCACATATTGTTATTAGGAAAACATTGTTTGTCACGATTTCACAGTCAGGAGAAACGGCGGATACTCTGGCTGCTCTCCAAGCCGCCTCGGATATTGGTTATGCACATACATTAACGATTTGTAATGTTCCTGAAAGTTCATTAGTTAGAGAATCCGAATGGGCATTGATGACGAAAGCAGGGCCAGAAATAGGTGTGGCATCAACAAAAGCATTTACCACACAATTAACAGCATTGTTGCTACTGGTTATAGCGTTGGGCAAGCACCATAAAATTGATGATAAAAAAGAGATAGAAATCGTCAGGCAATTAGAAGTATTACCAGAACAAGTGGCGGAAGTACTTCGTCTTGAGCCAGACATTATTGAGTTTGCAAAGCAGTTTAGTAATAAACACCATGCATTATTTTTGGGCCGTGGCGAGCAATACCCCGTTGCAATGGAAGGTGCCTTGAAGCTTAAAGAGATTTCTTATATCCATGCAGAAGCTTACCCAGCAGGTGAGTTAAAGCATGGGCCATTAGCACTTGTTGATGACCAAATGCCGGTTGTTGCTGTGGCGCCAAACAATGATTTATTAGAAAAGCTGAAGTCCAACCTGCAAGAAGTGCAGGCTAGAGGGGGCGAGTTGTTTGTTTTTGCTGATACACATGCAATATTTGAAGAGGTAAAGGGGTTAAAAATTATTCGAGTATCAGAGATTAATGAAATAGTTGCTCCCATTATTTATACGGTACCGCTGCAATTATTGGCCTACCATGTCGCGGTTATTAAAGGAACCGATGTCGACCAACCGCGTAACCTTGCCAAATCAGTAACGGTTGAATAAGGAGTAAATAAAATCATGTAGTTAGAAAAAATAAAATTGATCAGCGTCAATTTTTTGAGAAAAATTTCTAACAGCTGCTCGTTCAAGCCTGTATGCTTTTTACAACACCAACATATAAAGGTGTAGTAAAAATTAAACAGGGGGAGTTTCATGAAGAAATCGATTATAAAATCGAGTGCAGGTGTTGCGCTAAGCTCGGCGTTATTATTGTCTCAAATAGGCACAGCACACGCTTTTAGTTTTCATAAAGGTGAGTTAAGAGGTTCTTTTGATACGGATGTAACGTATGGTATTTCAATGCGTACAGAAGATGCCGATAGTGATAATTTCGGCGCGCATGGTAATAGAATTTTTAAAGATGCTGGCGATGTGTTCAGTAATTCTATCCGTGGATCTAGTACATTAAGCTTAGAGTATGGCGATTATGGCATGCTGGCGCGAGGTAATTATTTTTATGACTATGCGTATGATAATGAAGATTTAGCTGACCAAGCGCATGATAAATTAGCGCGTGATTTGTCACTAACTGACTTAATGTTTTATGGCTATTTTGGTGATAATGATCAAGTTAACATAAGGGTTGGTAAGCAGGTTATTAGCTGGGGTGAGAATACCTTTATTCAAGGCTCAATTAATGATATTAATACTGTTGACGTAAACAAACTAAGACAGCCTGGGCTTGCACTTAAGGATGCATTTATTGGTACAAATGCTGCTTATGTTTCATGGAATATTGATGACGAGTGGTCTATTGAATCTTTCTACCTTTTTGAATTTGACCAAGTTCAATTAGATCCAGCAGGCTCATACTTTACTACCCTCGATGCAGTAGGTGCAGGCGGTGGTTTTGATACGGCAGGTGATGGTGTTGTCGGCGGTGTGGCCACAGGTGCAGCTAACCTACCTTTTGGTGCGCCTTCTGGAGCCTGTATTTCGCCTGATCAATTAGATGATTGCGGTCTAGTAGGTGGTTCTTTAGTAAGAGTGGGTGATAAGTTTGCTGAAGGTGGTCAATATGGTTTGGCAATTCGTAAATTCTTTCCAGAAGTATTTGGTGGAACAGAGCTCGCGTTGTATTACCAAAGTCTTCATGACCATACACCGATGATCTCAACATTTTACGGAACCGGTCAATTCTTTTTAGAATACGTAGAGAATATTGAGCGTATTGGTATGTCATTTAATACCAATATTTCTGGCTGGGCGATAGGCGGTGAGTACCACGTAAGAAAAGATGCGCCGATACAAATGACTGGTGGGGTGCTATCAGGATTAGGAGCAGCAGGCCCATTTCCAGCAGGCTTAGGACTATGTGGTACTTGTGCGGTAGGTGACGAGGTAACTGGATATGACTTCGTTGATAGGCATCAAATGCAAATGACCTTCCAACGTATTTGGGGTGTTGGCTTTATGGATGCAGATGCTAATAGCACCTTACTAGAAGTTGCGTATGGCTGGGTTGATGATTTGCCAACCAAAAATGAGCCGATTGTTGGTGGTGCCTTTAGATCAGTGTTTAATCCTCAAGTGACTGAGAGCTTTTGGGGCTTCCAAATTAAGCAAAGTCTTACTTATGAAGCAGCATTGTTTAATGTCGCATCCGTTTCTCCTTTTATCGCATTTAAATACGATGTTGAAGGTGTTTCCAATGAAATTGTTCCCCTATTTGTTGATGACCGAAAAGCGTTAACAATTGGTGCTAACTTTGGATACGGCGGGGGAACATGGACGGGTGGTGTTAGTTGGACTATGTTCGATGGCGGAAATGGCATGCTAAATCAAGCGGGTAGTCGCTTAAACGGCCGTACGGATCGTGATTTCATACAAGCAAATATTAGTTACTCATTCTAAATATTGTTAATTAAAATAATTTAAGAGAGTTTAAGAGAGTTTAAGGAGATAGGATGAAATTTTTAACATCAAGAACTAAAAAAACCATAGGCATTGTGCTGTCAGCGGCATTATTGCCCGGCTTAGCGATGGCAAAGTTAACTGCCGAAGAAGAAGCTAAATTGGGCATTAATGATACTGAGTTAACCCCAATGGGGGCGGTGAGAGCCGGCAATGCTGAAGGTACAATTCCTGCATGGAATAGTGAACCGATGCCGATACCTGCTGGAGGAACTGTTGATAGTTTGGCAGATCCCTTTGCAGACGAAAAACCATTATTTACCATTACAGCTCAAAATTATACAGAGCACATGGATAAATTAACGGCTGGCCAAATTGGTTTATTTAAGCAATATCCTGACAGCTATAAAATGCATGTATACCCTACTCACCGTACAGGTGCATACGATAAATGGGTCTACGATGCAACCATGGCACAAGCAAAAAATGTTGAAATGTGTGATGAATATGCAACGGAATCAAAAGTTTGCTTAAAGAACAATATTGCTGGTGGCGGTATCCCGTTTCCGATTCCTAAATCAGGTGCAGAAGCAGCATATAACCACTTTTTTTCTTTCAAAGGGCTTGCAAATGACCGAATGATTAATGGTGCTTTAATCGATTCAAATGGAAACCGTACCGACGTGATTATTCGGCAGCGGACGATTTCTCCTTATTGGTTTTCAGCAGATTCAGAAATCAGAAGTGTTAAATGGTACAACCGTGATGGCATCGCTATGTTGTGTGACTCTTGGCAGGTTGAAAAACCACCGCGTTCATCAGGCTTAGTATTTGGTGGCTGTAACTATGTAAATGATTTTGATTTTCAAACTTATTTATATGTTCCAGGACAACGCCGTGTTCGTAAAGCACCGGAAATTGGTTTCCATGATAGCCCATCATTTGCGTCAGATGGTCAGCGAACAGTAGCCAGTCGTTGGATGCACTATTTTGGTGGTAAACATACCCGCTTTGATTATGCTAAACCTGTTAGAAAGGAAATATATGTTGCATACAACAATTACAAACTAGGTAATAAAGACTTGCCTTTTGATGAAATTTTTGGAGAAGAGCATATCAACCCAGAAGTTGTTCGATATGAGTTGCACCGTGTATGGGTTCTTGATTCGACATTAAAAGAAGGGCAGCGTCATCTTTATAAACGTCATACCGCTTATTTTGATGAAGATACTTGGTTAGGTGTCGCATTTGAAGCATATGATGCGAAAGATCGTTTATGGCGTGTGGGTGAGCAATACAATGCCTTCATTCCTGGACCAAATGTCGCAGGTCCATTAGGCGATATGCAAGTGGACTTGATTAATGGCCGATACACAACCTTCCCATACTGGCAGTACCAAGCAGGTAAAGAAATGGGCTTTGGTGGTCAGAAAGTGGTATCAAAAGAAGAAGATATTGGCTTCAACATTGACATTTTTACACCGCAAGGCTTAAGAAAGTTTGGCCGGAGATAAGAAGCGCAGCGTTGTTTTAAATGATTAGATTAGGACCGAGGCTAGACAGTTTAGCTTCGGTCTTTTTTTGAATTTTATAGGTAATAATTATGATGTTAAGAATTATTTTATGTCTAATGCTGTTGATGAGTGGTTCTGCGTTTGCGGAAACCCTTGCTAGACCAGCATTGGAGATGCCATTATCAACGAAAGCAATTTTCCTTGATTTAGATGTTAATGAAGATAAAGTTTTTGCCGTCGGAGAAAGAGGCATTATTTTAAGTTCGACTGATAGCGGAAAATCTTGGAAACAAATTAAGTCGCCAGTAGATGTGACGTTAACGGGGGTATCATTTTCCTCAAAAACAACGGGTTGGATTGTTGGCCATGAATCGACTATTTTGCAAACAACGGATGGCGGAGAAACTTGGGTTATAAAGCGTTATAAACCGGAAGAAGAACGGTTTTATATGTCGGTAAACTTTGTTAGCCCTCAGCAGGGTTATGTACTAGGCACAGATGGCGAGCTTTGGGTAACCGAAGATGCGGGAGAAACGTGGAAGTTGACGTTATTATCCGTAGAAGAATGGTATCAAAATCATCTCTTTGCGATCGAACAAATTATGGATACATCGCTGGTTGTTTCTGAACGTGGTGGAATTTTTTATTCAAAAGATAAATTTTCGAATTGGCAAGTTGTGCCTTCTCCTTATGAAGGCTCGTTTTTTGGTGTTAATAAATTAGCAAAGGATTTTGTGGTTTTTGGCATGAGTGGCAACTTATATTTGCTTGATTCTGAGACTTTAGAATGGAAAAAAATTAATAGTAAAACAGATCAGTTTTTATTGGGCTCAGCGATAACAGATGATGCTAAAAATCTTTTAGTCGTTGGACGTGGTGGGATTATTTTGGTGATTAATGGTCAAGGTGAATTGGTGAATACAGTAGAAAGTAAGAGCCGGGCCGACTACACCGCGCTAACTATTCACGGTGAGAATGTTTATTTATCATCAATGTCGGGCGGTATTGAAAAAATGTCAATCAGTGAATTAACAAAATCAGACAGGGGTGGTAAATAATGAGTATTAAACATGAATCAACCTTAGTGCATAATATTTCTGATTTTATGGCAGATGCTTTATTGAAGCATCGTTTATTATTCTTAACTCTTGGTCTATTGGTAACAGTATTTTTATCCTATCAAGGGTTCAATCAACAGTTGTCTCCAGGGTTTGATAAGGCTATCCCCTTGTCACACCCGTACATGAAAACCTTCACAAATTACCGTGATGAATTTGGTGGCGCAAACCGTATTACCATTTTTGTAGAGAATAAAGATGGTGAGATGTTTACGCCCGAGTTTTTTACCGTGTTGGAAGGCATCACGTCTGAAGTCTTAGTGATGGATGGTATTGACGCGCGGACCGTAACCTCATTGTTTACTCCAAACGTTAACTATGTCGCTGTTAGTGAAGAAGGGTTTACGGGCTCAAGAATCGTAGCCGCCGACTTTATTGCAACACCTGAACGTATTGAAGAGGTTAAAAGTAATCTTTTTAAGTCTTCTGAAATAGGTAAAACAGTTGCGAAGGATCTATCGGGCGCTTTGGTGATTGCCGATTTGGTCGAAGTTGATCCGATTACAAAGGAAAAAATTGACTATGAGTTGTTTGCTGAAAAATTAGACAAAATCAGAGCGACTTATGAAACAGAAGAAACCGCTATTCATATTATTGGTTTTGCGCCATTCATAGGCGATGTGATTGATGGTGCAGAAGGCGTAATTAGCTTTTTTGTTATTACATTAATCATTACCTTTATTTTGCTACACTTTTTTGCAGGCTCAATGAAACTGGCGCTGGCAGTGATTGCGACAGCATTGATTTCTGTCAGTTGGCAGCTGGGGTTGGTCAAAATATTAGGTTACGGTGTTGACCCTATGTCAATACTGGTTCCGTTTTTAATTCTAGCTATCGGCGTTAGTCATGCAATTCAAATGACCAATGTTTGGCGGATTGGCGTTGTTAATGGCGAAGATTCGGTCGGTGCGGCACGTCATGCTTTTTATAAGTTATTTATACCGGGTGCTACAGCACTAGTTTCAGATGCAGTAGGTTTTGGCGTTATTGTCTTGATTGATATTCCTATCATTAGAGAGCTTGGAATAATCGCTAGTATTGGGGTAGCGGTGATGCTGTTAACCAATAAAATCATGCTGCCTATTTTATTGTCGTATATTAAATTGACTGATAAGGAATTAAAAAGGGCTGAAGGAAGTATTAAAGGCGCTGACCATTCTTTTTGGGCAATGCTCTCAAAGTTAACAGATAGACGGTATGCAACAATTGTATTGGTGTTTGCCTTTGGCCTGAGTGTTTACACTTTATCAGTTCAAGATCAATTGATTGTCGGCGATGTTGAAGCAGGTGCACCGGAGTTCTGGCCAGATTCTCAATATAATTTGGATGCTAATGCGATACAGGAAAATTTTTCTGTCGGCTTGGATGAATTGGTGATCTTAGCAAAAGCCGATCAAAAAGGTTCGTGTGTTAATTTCAGTATTATGCAAACGATCGATGACTTTGTTTGGCAGATGCAAAATGTTGAAGGCGTGCAGTCTGTTAAGGCTCTGTCTCAAGTGATTCGTGAGCGTAATATTGGTAACTACGAAGCGAACCCTAAGTTTTTGGGTATCCCACGGAATGAGAAAATGATATCGGCTAATATCTACAGAGTAGAGATGTCTCAGGCATTATTTTCAAATGATTGTACGATTATGCCGGTAACAATTTATCTTACAGACCATCGAGCGCAAACATTAGACCGTGTAATGGATGCAGTCAAAAATTTCAGAGAGCTCAATACAAATGAGCATGTCGACTTTGTACCTGCGATGGGTAATGCAGGCATCATGGCGGCAACAAATGAAATTGTGGCTAAAGCGCAAGCTCGAATAGAACTTATTTTGTTTGCGGCAGTGGGTATTTTCTGCTTTGTAACATTTATGTCTATCAGAGCAACAATATGTATTGTTGTACCCTTGGCTCTAGTTGCTTATTTAGCAAACGTTGTCATGGTTTATTTAGGGATAGGTTTGAAAGTATCTACCTTGCCTGTATTAGCAATGGGTGTTGGCGTAGGGGTTGATTACGGCATCTATTTGTTCGCACGGATGAGGGCTCACATGACAATGGGAGAGTCGTTACAGAAATCGTATTATGAATCGTTAAAAGAGGTGGGAACAGGAGTTGTCTTTACATCAGTGACGATGACGATTGGTGTGGCAACTTGGTACTTCTCAGATCTTAAGTTTCAGGCAGATATGGGTATCTTGTTAGCGTATATGTTCTTCGTGAATATGTTGGGCGCTATTATTCTTATTCCGGCGCTGGCAAGTTTCATTTATCCGCTTAAAGACAGAGAAGGAACGGTGCAAGAAAGTAACTAAAAATGCTAGCGGCAGAAGGTTCTAAAGCCTTATTCTTCAATAGCTTAATAAAGGAGTATTCTTATGAGAAGTATGCTTGATCGTTTAAAGTGGCCTGCAGATGCAGGTTGTACGGCGGTGCCTTATTGGGTGTTTAATAATCAAGAAGTTTACGACCTTGAGCAGGAGAAAATTTATAATGGCCCAACGTGGAATTTTTTAGCCGCTGACGCAGAGTTGCCAGAAAAAGGTAGCTTCAAATCAACCTATATTGGTGATACCCCTGTTGTGGTTACCCGTGGGCAAGATAATGAAATCTATGCTTGGGTTAACCGTTGTGCTCACCGTGGCGCTGAGATTTGTCGAGAGCGTCACGGTAAGTCTGAAGATGGTGTTTACACCTGCGTATATCACCAATGGGCTTATGATGCGAAGGGTGACCTTCATGGGGTCCCCTTCCAGCGTGGACTCGCTGGCAAAGGTGGCATGCCAAAAGACTTTGATAAGAAAAAGCACGGTCTACGTAAGGTCCGTGTGGTTAATTACCATGGTGCGATTTTTGGTACCTTTAGTGATGATACGCCGGATATTGAAGAATATATGGGCGATGATGTTAGCTACCATATGCGTCGACTGCTAAATAAGCCGATAGAAATACTCGGTACAACTCGGCAATATATTAAAGGGAATTGGAAGTTCTACGCTGAAAATACCAAAGACCCTTATCATGCAAGTTTATTGCACCTCTTTCATGCAACTTTTGGGCTGTATCGATCGTCTCAACAAGGTGAATCAATCGTAAATAATAAAGTTCACTGCTTAATTTGGGTTAAGAGTTCAGAGGAAAAGAAAAGTGCTCTGGACGATGTTAAGAAAGAGAACCTTAGAACGATGCAGCAAGGAAATTATGCATTAGCAGATGAGTCTTTACTAGCAGGCCAGCAGGAGTTTGAAGACGGACATAGCTTGGATATATTATCGATGTTTCCTTCGTTAGTGCTGCAGCAAATTCAAAATACCCTAGCTTTTCGTCAGATCTTACCAAAAGGTAAGGATGAATTTGAGTTAGTCTGGACTTACTTTGGTTATAAAGACGACACTGAAGAGCTTAGAAATATTCGTTTAAAGCAATTTAACCTTATTGGACCTGCTGGACTTATCTCAATGGAAGATGGTGAATCAACAGAGCTATGTCAAAAAGCGATAGTTCGGGATGGGGAATACACTAGTGTGATAGAGATGGATGGTAAAGAGCCTGAAGGAGCAAAGCATCTAGTCACGGAAGGAATGATTCGTTCAATGTGGCAAGGGTATCGAGAGATGATGGGCTTTTAAGTATTGAATAAAATGAAGAGGTATGAATTCTAAAACAATAAAGCCCAGATGAAAGTCTGGGCTTTATTGTTTAATTAAACGAGTGTTTAATTGATGTTATGAGAGTGGGTGTTAGTCATCAAACATGCCGTCGAAGAATAGTTTAGTTAAATTATTAAATGCTTTTTTCTTTTCAATTTGAACCCAGTGGCCGCAATGGTCAAAGACATGCAATTGCGCATTAGGGATTCTATCTATTAAATGATATGCATTATTCAGAGGAATAAAAAAATCTTCTCGGGCATGGGTGACCAGCATTTGGTGGGAAATATTATTTAACTCGTCGTCTGATAAAACAAACGCATCAATACCTTTTTTTGTACCACCGCTAAACATGGCTTCAAACTGAAGGCGTACTTCATCTTTCATAACGTTATCGAAGCGTTGAGCAGCAATGCTAGCGATATCATTGCCAAGTAAACTCGGGTCAAAAAGAAATTTAGTAATTAAGTATTCTAAAGCCTCTTTGGAAGGGTCTTTATAAAACTCCCACCCTTTTGTGAGGCCTTCGGTAGGGGCAAATGGAGCACCTACTGGGCCCATAAGAACTGCTTTTTTAAAGCGTTCAGGGTGCCTGTTAAGTAAATGAAGGGTAACGCCACCGCCCATGGAATTGCCGACAATATGTGTTTGCTCAATCCCTTTAGCATCTAATAAATCTATTTGTTGCTGCACCCAAATATCAATCCAGTGGCTGGTTCCATTGGGTGGGCAGTCATGTTGACTAAGGCCAAAACCTGCAATATCTGGTGCAAGGCAATGGTAGTTCTCAGCTAGAAAAGGCAGTGCATATTGCCAGTTTGACATGGCGTTAGCACCAGGACCAGAACCATGTAGCAATAAAATACTGGTGTCCTTATCGGTTCCTGTTTCATTTAAAAAAGTATTAAAAGAACCGGTTTGGATGTTTGATGTTTGCATAGCATTCCTTATTTCTAAAAGTTTGAAGTTATAGTGTTTCTAAAGATAGTTAACAACGCTAGTTTAAGATCAATAGGTTGTTTAAAGAAAAATTGTTACATTAAAAAAATGATTATTTCTAACTAGCGTTCAGTTTGTTTAACTGGTTATAATCAATTGTATAAATAAATGCAAATTAATGAGATCCAGGAGAGAACATGTTTCCCAAAATGAATGCCCCAGATAGTATTAAAAGAAAAGTTAGTATAGTCGCTCGCTATACCACAATCCCTATATTGTTGTTTTCTACAACACCTGTTATTGCTCATTTTTTAGGTGGGGGGTATTGGTATTTGTTAACCCTTGCTGTATTTGGTATCTGTATGATACTTGACCCAATTGTAGGAGATGATCCTATTAATGCACCAGAAGAGATGGAAAAAGAATTAGAGGAAAGTTCTTTTTTTCGCTTTATGCTTTGGATCTATGTCCCGATACAGTTTCTAATTACTTTGTTTTGTTATTCATTGATAACAAATACGCCGATGGAAATGTTCACCGTGTTAGGTGTAAGCTACTACCCACTTAGCACAGCAGAAATGGTTTTCTTAGCCCTTTCTTTGGCCTTTGTTACGGCAACAGGTGCAACTCCAGGGCATGAGCTGTGTCATCATGGGAATCAGTTTGACCGTTTTATGGGTCAAGCCTTGATGACGCCAATTAGTATGGCTGATTTCTATGTTTATCATAATTTCCATCATCATATTCATGTAGCGACCCCACTAGATCCTGCAACGTCCCCATATGGTGAAAATTTTTGGAGGTTTGCACTTAGAAGTACAGTATTAAAGTCAATTACTGCATGGAAAGTAGAAGCGGAACGCCTTGGCCGAAAGGGTTCAAGTTGGATAAGTTTAGATAATAAAATGATAAAAATAACTATTGCACAAATCGCATGGTTTTCACTACTTGTTTATCTTTTTGGCTGGATTTCATTGCCGTTATTTATTATGCAATATCTTTTCCCAAGGCTGCTATTAGCCACAGCAGACTTTGCAGAACACTATGGTTTGATGCGTAAACAGCTTGAAGACGGTAGCTATGAAAAAGTAAGGGCAGAACATGCTTGGGATGACAGTATGATTATTAGTAGCTTTTTTATGTGTCAAATTGATCGGCATTCAGACCATCACGCGAATGTAGGGCGGCCTTATCAGATATTAAGGGTGATGGATAAGGCACCACGTTTACCATTAGGTTACCTAAATATCTTATTTGTAACGATGTTTCCTCCTTTATGGAGAAAAATCATGCATCCAATTATTGAAGAGTTTTATGACACAGCAGATATCGTGCCTTATGCATTGCCTAATACCTTGCCCGAGCGTTTTCTTGATAGAGCGGTTATAGCAGAGAAGTAGAGCGACAAATTAAGAAAGGAATAAAGGCCTTTTTCAGTGCAAAGGCATACATAGGAGAGCAATATGGTAAATAACATAGATTACAATCACCTGATTCAATCGGACAAGGTTCATGGGTCTTTATATACATCAGAAGATATCTATGCTGATGAAATGGAAAAGATTTTTCAAAATAGCTGGTTTTATGTCGGGCATGAAAGTGAAGTCAAGGAAGCAGGCGACTTTATTGCAAGGGATATAGGCCGCTCAGCATTGATCATGGTCAGGGATAAAGATTCTACAGTGAATGTAATGGTGAATCGCTGTGCGCATCGAGGCAATAACTTATGTAATGAAATGGAAGGCAATAAACGCAATTTTTCTTGCCTATACCATGGTTGGGTTTTTGGCTTAAATGGTGACTTGTTAGACGTACCTTATCCTGATGGCTTTACTAAAGAGAAAAAAGACCATGGGTTACAGACATTAATTACAGATAGTTATCGGGGGTTTGTTTTTGCAAGCTTTAACGAACCAACGATAAGTTTTGATGATTACTTGGGAAATGGTAAGCAGCTGATAGATCGGGCCTGTAACCTGTCTCCAGAAGGTGAGGTAGATTTAACAGGTGGTTGGGTGCGTCAAAAGTTTGATGCAAACTGGAAAATGCTGCCCGAGAATGATACGGATGGTTACCATGTAAACTATGTTCATCAATCATTTGTTCAAGTTATTCCTTCCCAATATAACGAATTTGTGGGCGGAGAAGACACCAACCAAGGGGTGATCAGAGACTGGGGCAATGGCCACACGGAAATTGATTTTGCCGCAGGCTATGTCAATACACTTGATTGGCTGGGCTCAACGGTTGAAAAGTCCAAATCATATGTTGAAAAAATGCACGCGGCATATGGCGAAGAAGAAGGCAACAAGCGGTTGTTTGATGGGCCGCCACATGCTTGTATTTTCCCTAATTTATTTTTAGCAGAAATGAATATAGTTATTTTCCAGCCGACCAGTGTTAACTCTTGTGTGCAATGGAGCACGCCGATGTTTTTAAAGGGGGTGCCAGAGTTGAACTTTAAGTTACTGAGACAAAGCGAAGGCGCATTAGGCCCTGCTGCTTTTTTATTGGCAGATGACGCAACGATAGCTGAACGCGCGCAAAAGGCGCTTCAAGCCGGTACACCTTGGTGTGATCTAAGTAGGGGAATGGATCGAGAAACGGTAAGAGATGATGGTGTTAAGGAGTCGCGAATGAGTGATGAAACGTCAAACAGAGGTTTTTGGCACCACTATCGCTCAGTAATGTTGGGAGAAAAGTAGCATGGGGAAGCAGGTGGCATTTGAGGTAACCAAAGAGCTTGAAGCCTTTATTATTCAAGAGGCGAAGTATGCTGATGAGGGACAATACCAGGCATGGTATGAATTATGGGCAGAGGACGCCGTTTATTGGGTGCCGCGCAAAGATGGTGACGATCCAGCGAAAAAGGCATCACATTTATACGATAACTATTCGAGGCTAACAACAAGGGTTAAGCAACTCAATACCGGTAACCGATTTAGCCAAGTACCTATTTCCGGTATGCGTCGTGTCATCTCAAATTACGAGTTCTTTAACGACAATGATGACAAGTTTAGGGTAGAGGCAAATTTCTATTTACCAGAATATTCTATTCAATCGGTACATAGTTTTAGGATATGGTCTGGTCGGTATACATATATCCTTAGCCGAAAAGGAGATAGCTTTCAAATACACTTAAAGAAAGTTAATTTAGTGAATGGGCTTGAACCTATACCAACACTGTCTTTCTTAATTTAGACTGATGAGCAGGAAGCCTTTATCAGCCGTTACCGGCCTTGGGATGACTGAGTTGCGTCGCGATTACACGGTGGCTTCATGGGAGTTAGCAGTTGAAGCAATTGGTATGGCGATTAGCGATGCAGGCTTAAAGCATCACGATATTGATGGATTGCTGATTAATAAAAGCCCCATTGAAGATTTATCGGCAATGCCGATGGACCTTCAGGATTATGCTGGCCTTAGGGATTTAAGTTTGCTGAATGTTGTTGAAGCAGAGGGTAGCTCAATGGTCCAGACACTACAGCAAGCAACGATGGCGATTCAATCTGGCTTGGCTAAAAAAGTGGTGTGTGTGTTTGCAGATACCCCTTTGCAACCAGGTGGTTCTGCCGCAGAATCCTTTGCAATCGCAATGCCGATGATGGGTAAATTGGGAACCGAGGTCGCAAATGGTTTTTACAGCGCGATAGCCGCGTATGCAATGGCTGCCCAACGATATTTAGCGGTATACAACAGAACAACTGATGACCTTGCAGCAGTAGCAATTGCAAACCGAGAATGGGCAAGGCTTAATCCGCTAGCTAAAATAAAAAAACCGATGACGATGGCAGATCATCATGCATCACCGTGGCTCGTTGAACCACTACGGATGCTGGATTGTGCTTACCCTGTCAATGGGGCAATTGCTGTGGTGGTCAGTGATGTAGAAACCGCAAAAGCGGCCAAAGAATACCCCGCTTATATCTATGGAATGGGGCAAGGTCATAAAGGTAATATCAATCGCCGTGGTTATCAGCCCGAAATAGAAACGGGTGCAAAAATGGCTGCACAAACAGCGTTTAAGATGGCAGGTGTCACGGTAGATGATATTGATGCCTGTGAATTTTATGATGCGTTTAGTATTTCCACCTTAATAAATTTAGAAATGTACGGTTTTTGCGAACCAGGAAAGGCGGCACAATTTATTGCAGAAGAAGGTATTGGTCCGGGTGGGCAATTACCCGTTAATACTGGCGGGGGGCATCTATCTGGCTATTATATGCAAGGCGCGACAGCGGTCTCAGAAGCTGTCATGCAATTACATAACCGTGCAGAAGGTCGCCAATTAAATACACTCAATAATATGTTAGTCACTGGCTATGGTGGACGGATGCAGTTCCATGCGGCGTTAGTTATGGGGCGATAGGAGGCACGATGGAATATCCAAAAGAAGATATTATTTGGCCAACGGTAGTTGATATTGCAAAACCTTATTATGAGGCAATGCAGCAACATAAGTTACTTATTCAGCATTGTTCGTCCTGCCAAACCAGTCTACCACCTGCACAAAAAGTGTGTGATGAGTGTGGTGGCAATGAACTCGAATGGTTTGAGGCTAAGGGCACAGGGGTTATATATAGTTACGTGGTTTTTCACCGTAGTTTTCACCCCTATTACGATGACAAAATACCTTACACAGTGGCCTTAGTTGAATTAACGGAAGGTCCACGAGTTATGGGCCATATAGTAGCGAGTGATGGGCAGCCATATCAAGTTGGTACAGCGGTGAGAGCACACTTTAAAAAAATAGATAAAAAAAACGAGTTGCTTTATTTTAAATTAGATGGGGAGGAGCATTAATTGACAACATTAGTTAGAGATTACCTGGTTCGTGCGGCGAAAGCGATGCCAAAAAGAATAGCTTTTTATGAAGGAGAAAGGTCTATCGATTGGGCTACGCTAAATGAGCGGGCGTGTCGGTTTGCAAAAGCCTTACAAACCAAAAATATTGGCAAGGGCGATGTGGTCGCTATTTTGTCTCACGAGCACATTGAAGTTTATGAGGCTTTTCATGCCTGCTTAAAATTAGGTGCGCCACGGGTTGGTGTTAACTGGCGCTATTCTCCTAAAGAAATGTTGTATGTCATCCATAACTCAAAAGCGAAAGTAGTATTAGTACAAGCTAACTGTGTGCCATTGATGGGCGATGTTGCCGAGCAATTGATATCCGAAGGTGTTTTATTGATTGGTTATGGTGGAGATCACAACCTGCCTTATGACTATCAAGAGTTGTTGGCAAAAAGTGATGGTAAGGTTGACCTGCCCGTACTTGAAAACGATGACTTGGCAGCCATCAGTTATACATCGGGTACCACAGGTTCGCCAAAAGGCGTGCTTTTATCCCAGCATGCGCTTAAAGACGCGATGATAAATACGGTGTTAAACATGGGACTCACGCCAGATGATGTATGGTATGCACCCACGTCATCGGCTTGGATTACCTTTGTACTCATAACAATGAATACAGTTAATGGAATGACATCAGTGCTTCCAGAGGGTGACTTTAATGTTGATCAATACTTTGAACATATTAATAAGAGGAAAGTAACGGTAACCATTATGGTGCCATTGATGATGCGCCGGATGATTCAAATCATGGAAGAAACGGACATTAAAATCCCATCCGTGCGACTAATAACCTATGGTTCATCACCAACAACGCCACAGTTAATCCGTAAAGCTGCTGAGACCTTCAACTGTGATTTAATGCAAATGTATGGTGTTACCGAAACCACAGGTGGTTGGATTTGTTTTATGAGACCAGAAGATACTGAAAGAGGTCTAAATGGTGAGGACCATCTTCTTCGTTCATGTGGTCGGCCAGCATTACATTTTGATATAGAAATTCGTGATGATAATGGCGTCGCTTTAGAGCCAAATACTAGCGGTGAAATTTGGTTAAAATCTGATACCTTAATGAGTGGTTACTTGGATTTAGAGGAGCAAACCAAAGAAGTGCTTAACAAGGGTTGGCTCAGAACTAATGATTTAGGCTATCTAGACGATGAGGGCTTTCTTTACCTAACGGATCGTAAAAATAACCTTATTATTACTGGCTCGGCTAATGTTTTTCCAAGCATGGTTGAAAATGTTTTAGATGAACATCCTAATGTTGCTGAAGTAGGTGTTATTGGTGTGCCACACCCTGAATGGGATGAGGCGGTGGTCGCGTTAATTATTGCCAAAGATAAAGCTGCGTTTGATTTCGATGAAATGGTTGCATTTAGTAAAGCAAGAATGGCAAAGTTTGAAGTGCCCAAACATATCGTGCTAGTAGACGAGTTGCCAAAAGGCTTGACGGGGAAAATGCTTAAAAAAGATATGCAAGCCATGTTCAAAGATGGTCGTCTGTCGGTGCCATGGGATTTGGCTTAGGAAATATCTGCAATTAGTAATTTGGTAAGAAGCTTGTCAGCTAACTGAAACAAGGCTGTCATTTTTGAGTGTTAATGTTTGCGATATATTTTATTGCGAATAATTACACATATGCCTGACACTGATGTCTTCTATACTGCGCTTGCTCTATTATCCTTTTTCTTTTTAATAAAAGTCTCAACACGACTGAAGCTTTCTAGGGCTAAGCACCCCTCTGTTCGAGGACATTCAAAATGGGCTAGGCGAATTGCCAAATGGGTTCCTTATTTTTCTTACGATGAAGAGGTGTTTTTTAGTAGTGATGACGCACCAATAGCCGTCGTTAATCAACGAAAAGAGGGTTTTAAGCAACTGAGTGAAAGCTTAGCCTGCCATTCGCCAAAATCTACCGGATTTTATGCCAGTATAGAAGACAGTGTATCGGATGTACGCTTTACTAATTTATACCGGGTTCCCTATCCGTATCGTAACTACCTTGGTCAGCATATAAAACCGGCCTCAATTGTCACTGAGTCCTCAGGCATTATGCTGAAGGATCTCGATGGTCGCTGGGGAGTTGACCTGAGCGGTTCCTATGGGGTGAATGTTTTTGGCTACGATTTTTATAAGTCTTGCTTGAAAAAAGGGTTCGAAAACGCACAAAACCTTGGCCCTGTCTTGGGGCCTTATCACCCAATAATTAAAAATAATGTTGAAGAATTGAAGCGAATATCTGGTCTTGATGAGGTGTCGTTTCATATGTCTGGTACAGAAGCAGTTATGCAAGCGGTACGCTTGGCTCGTTATCATACCGGTAAGCGATATTTAGTTAGATTCTGTGGTGCTTATCATGGCTGGTGGGATGGGGTTCAGCCAGGCATTGGCAACCAACGTAAAACTAATGATGTTTATACATTACGTGATATGAGTGAACGTACGTTGAGTATTTTACGAACACGACGTGACATTGCCTGTGTGTTGGTTAATCCGTTGCAAGGGCTGCATCCAAATTCAGATGCCTCAAGTGACGCTATGTTGGTTAATAGCGAAAGAGCGGCGGCCTTTGATAAGACAGCGTATAGCGAGTGGTTACAAAAACTTCAGCAAGTGTGTAAAGAGCGCTCCATTGTATTAATTTTTGATGAGGTATTTACCGGGTTTAGGCTCTCTCATAAAGGCGCGCAAGGTTTTTTTGCTGTGGAGGCCGATTTGGTTACTTATGGTAAGACCGTAGGTGGCGGTTTACCGGTGGGTGTTTTATGTGGCAGGCATCATTTAATGCAGCGTTTTAAAGAAGATCGGCCGGCGAATGTGTCTTTTGCGCGTGGCACGTTTAACTCACACCCGTACGTTATGACCAGTATGGATGCTTTTTTACAAGCACTGCAAACAGAAGAGATTCAACGCTCATATCAAGTGCTAGAGCAGGTCTGGAACGATAGAGTGCAGCAGATGAACCAAGCATTAAAGGAAGCGAATGTGCCAGTCAAAATGGTCAACCTCAGCTCTATTCTCACTGTTTTATATACCCAACCGAGTCGCTATAACTGGATGTACCAGTATTACCTCAGGGAGGAAGGCATCCTGCTTAGCTGGATTGGAACAGGCAGGCTGATTATGAGCCATAACTTTACTGATGAGGAATTCGCTGAGGTGATTAAACACTTCGTATCGGCTGGCCTAAAGATGAAAAAAGATGGCTGGTGGTGGCAGCATTCGGCATTAACGAATAAATGGATAAAAAGGCGGATGTTGAAGGATATGGTGAAATCGGTATCAGCAAAAAGGTTAGTGAAAGAGGCGAAGCGATGATTGACTTTACATCGAATGCGGTTATTAGTGATTTTCGCCAGTCATTAAAAGATGAGTTTGGGGAGTACCTGAGTACAGCACAAGAAGGCTTGGATTACGAAAACTGTCTGAAGATTGATTTTCACTGCCATGATCACAATAGTGATGTGCCCGATGAACTTTGGGGAAGAATCCTTGGCTTACCAGAAACATGGCTTAAGACGGATAACTTGGTTAAATGTTTACATAAAAATGATTGCGACGTTGTGACGATAACCAATCATAATAATGCTCGGTCATGTTGGGAGTTAATTGCTGAAGGGAAGGATGTGCTGGTGGGTACTGAATTCACCTGCTATTTTCCTGAATATAATTTATTTGTTCATGTGTTAGCGTATGGTTTTAATGCAGAGCAAGAAAAACAGCTTAATAAAACACGCGAAAATGTTTACCAATTCTTGAAGTTCGCAGCTGCTCAAAATATACCCGTTATATTGCCTCACCCGCTTTATTTGTATACCCGTGATAACAATATCGATCAGGCTTTATTCGAGAAATTAGCGGTCATATTTCAGCGTTATGAAGTGCTCAATGGTCAACGAGATTTATGGCAAAGTGTTTTAACCTTAAACTGGGTAAAAACGTTAACGCCTGAAAAAATTAATATGTATGCTGAAAAGCACGGCTTAACGCCCGGTGACTTTGCTGTTGACCCTGACAAACCCAAAGTATTAACGGGTGGCTCGGATGATCATATGGGGGTGTTTGCAGGCGAATGTGGATCGTACCTCTATGTGCCAAACTTAGCGCAGCGCTTGAAAACAGAAAAACCTTCTGCGTTAGCTTTGGAGGCGTTAATTGAGGGCCGTGTCGTGCCATTTGGTTATGTGGAAGAAAATCAAAAACTGAATATCGCCTTGTTGGACTACTTTGTACAAGCCGCCGTTAAAATAGAAGATCCAGGCTTACTTAGACTGTTTTTTCACCGAGGAGAAACATCAGATAAAGTAGCCTGCTTTATTATTGCGAACTTATTGTTGGAGCTAAAAAAGAGTAAGAACGCTCAGAATTTTTTTAAATTTATTCATAAGGCGCTGCAAGGTAAAAAACCAGGCAAACTGCTGTCTTGGAAGGTAAAAAAAGATTATAAATTTTGTATCGAGCATTTAACGCGTATTGCAGATAGTAAAAACGGCTCGCCGAATGTTTTTGTGAATACAGTCAATAGCTCTGTTCAGGTGCTCTATAAAAAACTAAGTTTATTAATTGTACAGAGGCTAAAGACGTCATCGGTTGGGTCGGGTAAGCAGTTAAACAGCTTTTCTACAGCGGATTTGACCAGTAAGTTTGAAATTCCCAGCCAGTTAACGGCGCTGTTTTATAAAGACAAGCCAGAGCAAGACTCCATCAGCAATATTAATATTGGTGAGCTATTAGACCATCTATCGTTTCCTATGTTAGTGAGCATGGTCCTCTTCAGTGCAACATTCGCTAGTACACGATTGTTATATCAAAACAGATCATTCCTTAATGACTTTTCAGAGCGTTTAGGGTGTAACCAACATCCTAAACGTGCGCTTTATTTAACCGATACACTCAGAGATAAAAACGGTGTTTCTAATTCACTGTCAGCCAAACTTAAGGAAATTCAGCAGTCAGATTTGCCAATAGATTTCCTTGTTTGTAGTACTGATATTGAAGAAGAGGCGCATTTATATGTTGTTGAACCAATAACAACGTTTAGTGTTGGGAAGTTTGGTGAGCAAGAACTTAGAGTGCCTGATTTTCTGGAAGTGGCGAAGGTGTTTTATGAAGGAGGTTATGACCGAATTATTTGTTCAACTGAAGGCCCTATGGCGATTGTTGCACTGGTACTTAAGCATATGTTCAATGTGCCGGCATTCTTTTTTATGCACACTGACTGGGTCGAGTTTATTAAAAATACCACAGACCTAACGCAACATGAATTAGATAGAGTTAGGCGTGCACTTCGCTTCTTTTATAAGCAATTTGAAGGTGTTTTTGTGCTTAACACGGAGCATCAGTCATGGCTCACTGGGCACCATATGCAATTAGACGAAAGTCGGGTGCACTTAACTGCACATCACGTCGGGAAATTTGATGATATGCAAGTCATGCCATTGAGAAAAGAAGAGCTGTTTAACGATGCCAACAGTGAAACACCGGTGCTGCTTTTTGCCAGCCGCTTAAGCAAAGAAAAGGGCATATTCGATTTGCCGTTTATTTATCAAGAACTGAAAAAAAGGCTGCCAGATATTCGCTTTGTGATAGCCGGGTCTGGGCCAGATGAAGACGAATTAAAGGTTCAAATGCCAGAGGCAAATTTCCTTGGGTGGGTGGATAAGCAAACAATGGCAGCTGCTTATGCAGGGCTTGATTTAAAAGTGTTCCCATCACGTTTTGATACGTTTGGAAATGTTGTTTTAGAAGCATTTACCCAAGGCATGCCAGTGATTGCATACAATACAAAAGGCCCCAAAGATATTATTGAAGATGGAATTAATGGATTTTTGGTTGAAGATAAGCAGCAAATGGTTGAGCAAATAGAGCAGTTTTTTTCAAGCAATGTTAATAAAGCGGCGATGCGAGAAAATGCCCTTAATAGATGTCAGCAATATCAAGCGGAACCAATAATGGCTGAATTTATGACAAACCTCGGCCTTAACGATTAATAAAAAAGTGAATGTCGTTGAAGGTTAGTGCGGCTTGAGACAGATGATTTCTAGGCTAACGCGAATGGAACGGTTAAATTTCTTATTAACAAACCGTATACCCCGTAAACTTTTCACTCACCTAATGGGTTGGTACAGCAAGATACAAAGCCCAACGCTAACAAGCTTATCCATCAGTATTTGGCGTATTTTTTCACCCGATTTGGACTTTTCCGAAGCAAAAAAACATAGCTTTAATTCATTGCATGAGTGCTTTATTCGCCAACTAAAAGAAGGGGTAAGGCCGATAGATACGTACAAAGGAGGCGTTGTTAGCCCTTGTGATGGCATTGTTGGTAGTCATGGCAAGATCGATAATGGGGTGGTCTACCAGGCGAAGGGTTTTCCCTATCACGTTGCCGATTTAATTCCGGATAAGGCGCTGCAGAAACGGCTACAAAATGGCTGTTATGTAACGTTAAGGCTAACCTCAACGATGTATCATCGTTTTCATGCACCCATCGATTGTGAGGTAGATAAGGTTACATATATCTCGGGTGACACATGGAATGTAAACCCAATTGCTCTGACCCGGATTAAGAACTTATTTTGTAAAAATGAGCGAGCGTTTATAGAGTTAAAAACAGGGCACAAAGATGAGTGTCTTGTGCTGGTGCCCGTTGCAGCTATTTTGGTGGCTAGCATGCAGTTTCACTGTTTAGCAGCCCCCCTGAATCTTCGCTATAAAGGACCTAATGTCTTGCCTTGCTCAGCCCTTTATAACAAAGGGGATGAGATGGGTTATTTTGAACATGGCTCAACTATTTTAGTTTTTGCCTCCAGCGAATTTGTAATAAACGAAGGCATTAGACAGGGCGAGTGTATAAAAATGGGTTCGCCGCTGTTACATAAAGCTACGTTTCGATAGTAATTAAAAGCTATTACAGTTCGCTAAACGGTCATGAGGGTGACATGCTAATGTCATATAAAGACGGCAAGCTGGTGTAAATTAATGATTGGAATTTCACCATGGGTTTTTTTGAAGAGCTACGTCAACAGCGCTGGGATGATCACCGTTACTATCATCATAATAGGGTAAACCAAGCGCTACATCTTTTTAGTGCAATGAGTTTTCTACTTAGTTATTACTACTTGTTTAAAGACCCAGTTGTTGCGGTTATGGTTGGTTGGTTAATTGCAATGGTGTTAAGGCAGATAGGGCACTTCTTTTTTGAACCTAAAACCTATGATGATGTTAATAACGCTTCACATGAATACAAAGAGAAAGTGAAGGTGGGTTATAACCTACATCGTAAAATAATTTTATTGAGTGTTTGGCTGCTGTCGCCTCTATTTTTATTGATAAGCCCTAGTTTTTTCGGCTTATTTGAACACGCCTCATCGAGCTATGATTATTTATACAACACCTCAATTCT
The DNA here is from genome assembly GCF_000384415.1 of Cycloclasticus pugetii PS-1. Lineage (NCBI taxonomy): Bacteria > Pseudomonadati > Pseudomonadota > Gammaproteobacteria > Thiotrichales > Piscirickettsiaceae > Cycloclasticus > Cycloclasticus pugetii. The sequence continues at coordinate 2,305,689 of NZ_ARVU01000001.1, read as the reverse complement.
TTGGTTGATTGTTGGTATTGGCGCTATTTTATTTAGAACGATTCATTTGTTTTTTATTATGGGCGTTCAATCCGGTTTGGTCTGGTGTAGTAAAATTATGACAGACCCGCTTCACGACATTTATATCTATTACAAATCACCGTACCTTTTATTAAAGGGCGATATGTATGATGAAATGAGTGATTGGTATGATGAAGATTTACAGGGCAGTCTAAAGAAAAATGGCCGTGTGGGCTAGCGAATGAAAATAGCGATAGCAGGTGCAGGCTATGTAGGCATATCGTTAGCTCTGCTACTGTCACAACGTAATCAGGTTGTTATTTTTGATATTTCAGCAGAGAGAATTGCTTTATTAAAACAGAAAAAATCGCCTATAGACGATTCAGACGTTAAGCAGTTTTTAAAGGATGACAGTCTTTCCTTGGTGGCTACCAACGATCAATATGAGGCGTATAACGAGGCTGATTATGTCATTATTGCCACGCCCACCAATTACAATGTGGATACCAATGCTTTTGATACCTCTTCTATAGAAACGGTTGTTGGCGATGTTTTGAGCATTAACCCTGAGGCTGTGATGGTTATTAAGTCAACGATTCCAGTTGGCTATACCTATAAAGTAAGGGAGCAATACGGTACAAACAACATACTGTTTTCGCCGGAGTTTTTACGCGAAGGAAAAGCACTGCATGACAATTTGTACCCTTCTCGCATTATTGTTGGTGAAAAATCAGAGCGAGCAAGAGTGTTTGCTAAGCTGTTGGTGGATGGTGCAAAACTGCCGGCTGATGAAATACCGATATTATATACACACTCAACGGAGGCCGAAGGGGTTAAGCTGTTTTCAAACACGTACCTTGCAATGCGGGTTGCCTACTTTAATGAACTCGATAGCTATTGCGAGTTACATCAATTAGATACGCGTCAGGTGATTGAGGGCGTTGGTCTAGACCCAAGGATTGGTAAGCATTACAACAACCCGTCATTCGGTTATGGTGGTTATTGCTTACCTAAAGATACCAAGCAATTATTATCAAACTATCAACAAGTGCCGAATAATTTAATTAAAGCCATTGTTGATGCCAACAATACGCGTAAGGACTTTATTGCCGAGCAAATTATAAAAACCCAGCCAAAGGTAGTGGGTATATATAGACTTATTATGAAGCAAGGCTCCGATAACGTTCGTTCTTCAGCCGTGCAGGGTATTATGAAGCGTATTAAAGCCAAAGGCATTGAGGTGATTGTTTATGAGCCAGTGCTGGAGGAGACGAGTTTTTTTAATTCGCCGGTCATGAGCAATTTGGATTCTTTTAAAAGCCAAGCGGATCTTATTGTCGCCAATCGATTATCAAATGATTTACACGATGTGCTGTGCAAAGTGTATACAAGGGATTTATTTGGTAATGATGCATAGGTGAGAGCAGAATCGTTGCAGCCAATATAAGCTTATTTATAACGCACAGTTCTTTCAAATAAAATTAAGCACAGGTAGCTTGCCGAACCGTATAGTTGTGGGTAAGTTGCCTGCTTCAATTGATCAAAAACGCAAAGGGTTTGGAGCTAATATTGGTTTTCGCTGAGAAGAGGCTTTTTTATGAAAGAGCCGATAAAAAGCTGGCTACGTACTCTATGAGTAAATACATATCAGCTATTTATCGGCAAGTATGACGGTTTTAGTTGTATTGAGCGTCTTCCATAAAGGCTTCTATCCACATTTTGCATAGTGGTGAGCGAACAATGTCTTCAACTTGAAACTCTATAATAGGAACCGGTAAGTTTAATTTGTTGATCAGTTGTAGAACTTTGTGTAAGCCATTGGAGCCCATGATGTCAGATTGCATAATATCGCCATTGATGATGACTCGTGAATTGTCGCCAACACGGGTAACAAACATTTCCATTTCTTTCGGACTAGTATTTTGTGCTTCATCTAAAATAACAAATGCATCATTAAACGATCGTCCGCGCATGGTTTCAAAAGGGGCTATTTCTAAGTTGCCGTTTTTAAGCATGGTGTCATAGGTTCCGTCGCCTAATTGCTGCCGAATAACATCGGTAAATGGGGCCACCCAAGGCGCCATTTTTTCAGTTAACGTGCCAGGGAAAAACCCCAGTGACTCCGATGCAGATACATTAGGCCGTGTTAAGACAATTTTGTTAATTTCGCCATCAAAATACATACGTGAAGCTAGCGTAGCCGCTATGTATGTTTTACCTGTACCGGCGGGGCCCATCACGCAAACCATATCATTTTCAAAAATGGCTCGAATATACTCTTTCTGGGTGAAATTTTTAGCCAATATTTCCGGGCGGTTATCAACGACATAGAACTTTTCCTTTTTACGACGGGCGCTCATAAAGTTATCTCCAGATCATTTAGGGGGGGTAAAGCGAGTGATGATTAAGTATTAGGTCGAAAATAAGTAGATGGCTTGCTACAGCACATATGAAAATACTAAGTAAGCTGAAGAGCGCGATTAATGCACCCTTATCCATATTGTTTAAGCTTATTAGACTTATATGCCTGACTTTATTTTTCTTTGGTCTATTAAATACACCGTGATGGCTTATCGGTTGAGGCTTGTTATCTGCGCGCAAGTTTTTAGCAAAGGTGGCACTGTGAGCTAATGATGAGGGAGCATTAGCGACCAATGTCATCGACCTTGGTTTTTTTGAGTTTTGCTACTACCTGACGCAATCACGCTATTCATTCGAACAATCCCTGAAGCCAGTATTAAACTTAAATAGCTAATGTAGTGATGTTTTATCACAGTTCTTTAAAGCTGTATAGCCGTCATGACGGTTGATTTTGGGCTTATTTAGCTTGAAGGCTTTTTTTGCTAGACTAAGAAATAAGCATGGTCAGCTTTAGTATGGGTATTCTAAGTATTATTCTTGATATTTTACTGAGTAAGCATATAGAGCAGCCGTTAAACTGCACGATTAGTAACGAATATAAAATTGAGATATCAAGATGATGAAAGCATGTACAGCGGTATTGCCCAGTAAAAAACTAGTTTGGTTGATGCTTATTGTCTTCAGTCTTCTTTTGGAATCAGTTGCGTTAATTTATCAGTATGTTTTGGATTACCCTCCTTGCGTTGTGTGTATTCAAATACGAATTTTACTTGTTGCGATGATTGTCATTTCGTTAATAGGGCTGTTATTAAGGGCTTATATGTCTTCACGCTTTGTTAGTTTATTGGCCTTGTTAGCTGTGTGTGGTGTTTCTATCGAGCGCTCTTGGATGTTATTGGGCACAGAGCGGGGCTTTATTTTTGGCAGCTGTGGTTTCGATTTAGGCTTGCCAGCTTGGTTAGCGCTTGATGAATGGCTGCCGTTTGTTTTTAAAGTACAAACGACATGTGGTTATACACCTGAAATAGCGTTTGGCATTACGATGGCGGAAGCCTTATTGGCCTTTTTTAGTGTGATGGCCTTATTTATTGTTTATTTATTATTTGTTATTGCGAAACCAGCTGAATAGGGCTTTATCAACAATAGTGTATCGTTTAGAGCAATATTGCGATGCTAAGCAACAAGGGTATCGATACTACAACGGCAACATTGCTTGCTAGATAAAGTGGGTGTTTACCAATGCACTCTTTATGTTTTATCGCACCATATAAAGCAACGCATGCCAGTGGCATAGGCGTTAAGGCAATCCAACTTTGGCTGGGCAAATAACCAATCAAAACATTAGCAGTAATTATTAACATTGTTAAAAGTGTGAATAAACCGTAAATAAAATTACTTAGGTTAAAGCCGTAGGCAATTGGAAAGTGGTTGCGCCCTATTTGAGCATCGGCTTGTATATCGGGGTATTGATTAAGCAGTAATAGGTTATTAGCGAGTAAAAAAGGAATTACGCCAATGACAAAGCTTTTAGCCAAATATTCGCCGGTTAATACAAACTGGGTGCCCACGACCATCAAAATGCCAAAGCCTACCCCCGGTGTGAGGAGGCAAATGATGGGTCGTTTATTGATGTATTGAGTATATGTCAGTATTAAGCCTATTCCAATCAGCCCGATCGGCAATAATCGAATGCCACAGTGCGAGAGGAAAAAACAGCCGATCAAAGTGGTTAGAAGGAGAGAAAAAATACCAATATAGAAGACCATATTGGCATTGTCAGGGTGTTGAGGTAAGGCACCACTGCCACCTGAAAAAGGTGTTTTTATCGTGATTGAATCTAGCCCGCTTTTGAAATCAAAATATTCATTAAGGGTGTTGACGCTGATGTGGGTCAATAAAGCGCCGGTTAGTGCCAGCAACAGAATGGGAATGCTAATGTCTGGCTGGCTAGAGATCGCAATACTGGCTCCTAGGAACACACAAGCCATCGTTAAAATCAAGAACGGCAACCTCATCGATAAAGTGGCGACGGCGAGCATCATGGATTCAGAATGCTAAATTAGACGCAAGATTTTACAACACCACCATCAACGCGTACGGCAGCGCCGGTGGTTGCCGAGGCTAACGGGCTGCATAAATAGGTGACCATGTTGGCGACTTCTTGTGTATCAGCAAAACGTTTGATCAGTGACGAAGGCCGCATAGATTGGAAAAACTCTTTTTCGAATGCTTCAAACTCTTGACCGCCGCTGACCTGATCGACAAACTCAACCACGCCTTCTGAGCGTGTGGGGCCAGGTAATACAGCGTTAACAGTAATGCCGGTACCGGCACACGTTTCAGCTAAGCCGCGTGAAACTGCCAGCTGGGCTGTTTTGGTGGTACCGTAATGAATCATTTCTTGCGGAATTTGTATGGCGCTTTCACTACTAATAAAGATAATTCGCCCCCAGTTTTTTTCTCGCATATAGGGTAAATAAGCACGTGATAGTCTGACACCGCTGAGAACGTTAACGTTAAAAAAACGTTCCCAGTCTTCATCAGGAATATCCATAAAGTCTTTTGGCTCGAAAATGCCTAAGGCATTGACCAAAATATCTATGTGAGGGTGCTCGGCGGTTAGTTGATCACAGCCTTTGCTGGTTGAAAGGTCAGCGCTTATATATTCAATCTGTGCTTGCGGATATTCAGATAGGATTTTTTCTTTAGCCGCGACCAATTTGGCTTCATTTCTGCCGTTAATAATAAGCTGTGCGCCTTCTGCTGCGAGCGTTTTGGCGATGGCAAAACCAATGCCTTGGCTAGAGCCTGAAACGAGGGCTTTTTTATCTTTAATTTGTAAATCCATTATGTGTTTTCTCCGAGTGTTGTTGCTTTTTCCTTCGCTATAGCAATGGCATTGTTCACTGAGTTTGGGTCGGCTAAAGTGGGTTCTATCAAGACACTATTTATTTCCCTAAAGCCAATAAAGCCTAAAGCCATTTCTAGGTAAGTTTTTTGAAAATCCATGCCCTTCGCCTCAGGAGTGCTGTATTCGCCACCACGAGAATAAATGGCGGTAACCGGTTTTCCTGTCACTAACCCAAAGAAGCCGGTCTCGGGGTTAACGCTAAAAGTAAGGCCAGGTTGAGTGATGATATCAATATAGTGTTTTAACTTATAGGGGATGGAAAAATTCCACATAGGAACGCTAAGCAAGTAGCAGTCTGCGTTTTTAAATTGCTCAATAAGCGTAACGATCTGTTGCCATGCAAGGGCCTCAGCTTCATTGGGGTTTTGGCCGTGTAAAACACTGTATTTGGCATTCAGGCGATCGCCATCAAACTCAGGCAAGTTCATATCCCAAATATTTAATGTGGTAACAGTATTGTCTGCTGAAACTGATTTAAAGGCACGAATGTATGTATTCGCAACATCAGTAGAACTTGAGCGTTCACCGCGTGGTGATGCTTGAATATAAAGTAGTTTGCTCATGGTGTCCTCGTAAATTATTGAGTTGATATTTACCCTAACATCCCTTAACGAAGCTGTGAATTTTTTCATATTAGATGAAGCTAATTTGCGACGGGGTTTACAAAATTTATTTCAGTCGAACGATTAAAAATCTCAGAAATAGCATGGTGTTATAGGTAAAAATTAGATGACTGAAAATATAGCTTGCCAATAGAAAATTTTCATAGACAGCCACGAAGCATTATGATTTACTAATTAACGTTCGTTAGAATTTTGCGGGTAAACATAAATCCCACCTTCATAGGTCGGAGAAACTTCGGAGAAAGAGAATGGGAAATGCAAGTGTTATGGCGATACCGCCACTGGGCTCACATGAACTTGGTACGGAAGCTATTCCGTCCGATCATTATTCGTCGCAAGCCTTTTTTGAGCAGGAAAAGGAAAACATATTTAAGAAAACATGGTTGATGGTAGGCAGAGAAAGTGATGTTGCCGAGCATGGCGATTATATTACTTATTTTATTGATGCCTTAGAAGTCTCCATCGTCATCACTCGAGATAAGCATGGGCAAGTGAACGCTTTTTATAATGCGTGTACACACCGAGGGGCGCATGTTTTGACTGAACCATGCGGTAAAGCAAAATTTATGACCTGTGGCTTTCATGGCTGGGTCTTTGACGCTGAAGGTCAGTTAGCAGATGTGCCGGGTGAAGATCTTTTTGCTGACTTTGATAAAAGTAAATTGGGCCTTAAGCCAGTATCTGTTGATGTATGGGGTGGGTTTGTTTTTATTAACCTTGACCCCAAGCCAAGTGTTCCTCTGAAAGAATATCTACAGCCGCTTAATGAGTCTTTTGACAAGTACCTAGGCAATAAAGATTGGACGTGGAGCTATGGCTGGCGCTCTACATTTAATGCCAACTGGAAATTATTGGTGGATGCACAAATCGAAGGCTACCACGTTGATCAGACACACCGTAATACCATCGCGGGTGCTATCCCGGGTACTTATGCGCCAGCTGATGTTTATCCAGACAGTATTGGCGTGCCGGCAAGAGTTTGTGCATACCGGCCGGAGGAAATGATGGGTATACAAACAGACGTTGCTCTATTGTCGGCCAAGCACGGAGCCACTTCTTTGTACACAAAGTCTGAAAATGAGTTTAGCGCAGATGATGGCGCGGGTGTTTTAAATGATGATCATCCGTTGTGGATTTTTGATGCTTATTTATTATTTCCTAACGTCGTTTTATTTATCCAGAAAGGCCAAATTCTAGTTCAAAGAACGCTGCCTATTTCGCCCGATAAGTGTCTTTGGGAAGTAGATTTCTTCCACACCGGTGAAATAGAAAACTTTGGCCAATTGTTCAATTCTGAACAAGGTCGTATTCAGATTAGGGATGTATTAACCGAAGACTTGTACACGGCTGAAGGCATTCAGATGAACTTTAATGCAGGCATCATAAAAGAGATCCATATTAATAGGCAGGAAATCCCTATTCGTGCTTATTACCATCGTCTTATGAGCGCAATGAAAGGAACAGGAGAATAAAATGAGCAACGCGATAGCACGCCCAGATACCAGTGATATTGAGGCTGAAATAAACAAATGGGCGCTTCCAACCACAGAAGATAGGCTGGTAAAGCGAATGAATAGCACAATGGATGAGATTAATTCATTCCATTATGCAATGTTACCAAAGCTGCCTGCGATCATTGATTACTTAAACCAATTTAAATTGGCTGACTTATCAGAAGAGGACCTTAAGCTATCAAGAGCAGCTCTTGCCATGTGTGAGGTTGATAATGCGGTGTATAAATGGAAAGCACCGATTTTAAACACCGGCATCGATACGTTGAGAATGGTTAAAAAGTCAGGCTTTAGCGACAGGGTTATCTTATGAGCGGTCGTCTAGCAGGAAAGGTTGCTTTAATAACAGGTACCGCAGGTGGTCAGGGCCGTGCAGCGGCAGAAATGTTTGCCGCACAAGGCGCAAAAATTGTTGGCTGTGACGTAAAAGAAGGCGAGCACGAGGAAACAGTTCGCCGGGTTGTTGATGCGGGTGGTGAAATGGTCAGCCGTGTTGTTGATTTAGGCGACGAAGATCAAGTAAAAAGCTGGATAGATTTTGCAGTAGAAAGCTACGGTGATTTTGATATTTTATATAACAATGCGTCCGCCGTACGTTATGGCAAGATTGATGAATTTTCAACCGAAGACTGGCACTGGCTAGTTCGTAATGAGCTGGATTTGGTGTATTACGCGATCAAACATGCCTTTCCAATTATGAAACGCCGAGGGGGTGGCAGTATTGTCAATACTGCGTCTGCCGCAGGTGTTATTGGGTCTACTTTTGCAGGTCATATCCATCAATTTGCACATTCCATGACAAAAGGCGGGGTGATTGCGATGACGCGAACATTAGCGGCAGAGTTTGCCGATGCCAAAATACGCGTTAATAGTATTTCCCCAGGATTAATTGAAACCCCCGCATTTGCTGTTTTCCCAGATAAAGCGCTGTTGAAGAAAATGATCGATGACATTATGAAACTACAGCTGATGGATATATTAGGGCAGCCTGAAGATATTGCTTATTGCGCACTCTATTTGGCCTCAGAAGAATCCCGCTTCGCGACGGGGCAAAATTTTTGTATCGATGGTGGCCTCACGGCTATTTAATTAAACAATCACATAAGGAATGAACATGATTAAGCTTTATCATATAGAAGCTGAAGGGGATCCCTTCGGTGGCTCACGAAACGGTTGTAAAGCCGTTATTGCATTAGAAGAAATTGGTGTGGGTTATGAAATCAATGCATTAGATCGGATGGCTGATTGTCGACCTGCCGATGCGCCTTACCGACAAATAAATCCAAATGGTGTCACACCCACGATAGATGATAATGGTTTTATTCTTTGGGAGTCAGGCGCTATTCTTCAGTATCTAGCCGATGCAAATCCGTCATCTGGCTTATTACCAACAGATTTAAAAGAACGTGCCAAAGTTCTACAGTGGGTAGCGTGGGAAGGAGCATCCTTTGCGCCGGCTTTACTCAACTTCTTTTTCGCCATGACCGCGCCTGAGCCAGATGAAGCAACTGTTGCCAGTACCAAAGAAGCTTTCCTAGGAACGTTAGGTATTTTAAATAAGCAATTAGCAGGGCAAGACTATATCTGTGGTTATTACTCCATTGCCGATATCGCTATTGGCGCGATTACCTCGCTATCTTTTCTTCTTGGTCTTGATTTATCACCCTACCCGAACATTTTATCTTGGTTAGCTCGTTTGCGTGAAAAACCATCTTGGCAAGCAGCGCCAGCGGTAATGTCGGATATGGAGGCTGGTAAAGAACAAATTGGTTAATAGTCAATTCGAGTGCTTAGCCAAGGTATAGCGCTTAGGGAGGATAAGAGATGAGTAAGTTTGATTATAATAAATTAATAGATAATGAAGCGGCGCTGCAATCACGCAGTATTTTTTGGGAACCAGAGATTTATCAAGAAGAGCTAAAGCAGATCTTTAATCGCTGCTGGCTTTTTTTGGGACACGATAGCCAATTACCTGAAGCAGGCGACTTTTTAAGAACTTACATGGGCGAAGACGATGTTATTGTCGTGCGTGGTGAAGATGGTGAGGTAAGAGCCTTTTTGAATGCCTGTAGTCACCGAGGTAATAAAGTGTGTCATGCAGAGTGGGGTAAAACAAAAGCCTTTACGTGCTCCTATCACGGTTGGGCGTATGACAATATGGGTGAGCTGGCTGCCGTGCCGCTAGAAGAATCAATCTATGACAATTTGGATCGTAGTAAGTTAGGTTTGGTACCGGTGGCTCGGGTACAAAACTACAAGGGAATGATCTTTGGTACCTTTGCCGAAGAAGGCCCGGACCTAGTGGAATACTTAGGCGACATGGCCTATTACCTAGATGTTGTACTCGATGCTTCACCAGAAGGGATGGAGCTTATCGGCACGCCATACCGAGTAGAAATACCCGGTAACTGGAAGTTACCCGTAGAAAATGCGATTGGTGATGGCTACCACGTGGCTTGGGCGCATGCGGGTGCTATGCGAGTGGTGGGCACTATTGGTCAAGGACGGAGTGAATCGGTTCTTGGTATTGGCAAAGATAACACAGGCTTTGATGACTCAGGACAAATGCAAGTGGCCATACCGCCACATACTATTTTATCGACGTTAGATGGGCAATCCGGTTATGCGCTATACGATAACCCTGGGCCGTGTATAGAGTACCTTGAGCAAGTGAGGCCAAGTGTTGTCGAGCGTTTAGGTGAGGTGCGTGGCAAGCAACTACTAGGCTCAGAAACACATATGGGGGTTTTCCCTAACTTGCAAATTATTCAAGGTTTAAACCTGCTGCGGGTTATTCATCCGAAAGGCCCTGGTGCTTTTGAGGTGGCAACCTATTCTATGGCGGATAAAAACACACCTGATGAGGTGAAAGATATTATCGTTAAACATGTCGGTCAAACATTTGGTTCAGCAGGTATATTAGAAGGTGATGATGGTGATTTTACCGAAGCGATCACACACTCTCCCAATGGGTATGCAACTAGGCAAATGAAGGGTTGGCTGGGTATGGCTAAGGGGCGAACAATGAATTGGGATGGGCCTGGAGAAGCCTCCCCGGGTATTGTTAATGAGCTTTGTCAGCGAGAGTTTTATGCGCAGTGGCAACGAACTATGTTGGCTGAATCAGCCAGCGATATTTTGCCGCAAGCACCGGTACAGAAGGAGTCTGTCAATGGCTAGAAAACAAAAAATAGCGCCAGTGGGCAAAGACACAGATATGCAAACAGCTTATCGAATAGAACGGTTTTTGGCAGCTGAAGCACGTGTTTTGGATGAAGAACGTTACGATGATTGGCTGACCATGTTGGATGAAAACATTGCTTATAAAATGCCTATTCCAATGAATACTTATCGAAGGAACAGGCTAGGCAAAAGTTCCATTTGTGAAACGATGATCTACGATGAAAACTTTGAAAAGTTAAAGCAACGGGCAGCCAGAGAAGATACCGGCATGGTTTGGCTAAACGACCCAGCGACCCACCATGTTCGTACCGTAACAAATATTGAGTCGTTTTGTACCGATGAGGCGAGTGTTTACGATGTACGAAGTAAATTTACCTTGTTGCGCGCAAGACGCGATAAAGACCATATTAGCCATACCGGTACACGTAAAGATTTGTTGCGTGATACTGGTGATGGCCTGAAGTTAGTCGCAAGAACGGTGTTTTTACCTGCGCGGGTGATCGTCGACAAAAACTTAAACATGTTTTTCTAAGCATAAAACTAATTTAATTAAGGAGTCATAATGACAGCACGAATGGAAGGGCATAATGCCATAGTGACAGGTTCATCATCGGGAATGGGGCGTGCAACAGCACTTCGTTTAGCTTCAGAAGGGGCCAGTGTGTGTTTGGCAGATATTAATACAGAAGGTAATGCCGAAACGCTGGAATTAATTAAACAACAAGGTGGGCGTGCCATTGCACAATACTGTGACGTGTCAGATGAAACACTGGTAAAAGAAATGACCGCCTCGGCAGAAGCGGCTTTTGGTTCGGTCTCTATCTTATTTAATAATGCCGGTTTTGAAGACGGTGATGGCAATACCGATGAGCTGGACGTTGATGCTTGGGAAAAAGTGCAGTCAATTAATACACGAGGTGTATTTTTGGCCGCTAAATATGCACTTAAAAGTATGATAGCGGGTGGCAAAGGCGGCTCGATCACAACAACATCCTCTATTGGTGGGCTGATAGGTACACCCGGCGGCCTGCATTCTTACTGTGCTTCAAAAGGGGCGGTTATCTCATTAACTCGTTCATGGGCCGTCACGTATGCGAAGCATAAAATAAGAGCAAATGCTATTTGCCCAGGCCTTGTGTTAACCTCTATGGTTAAGAGAATTGGTCCAGAGTTTATAGAGGCAGCCTCTGGTATGACACCGTTAGGTCGGGGGGCGGAGCCAGAAGAAATTGCCAATTTAGTGGCGTTTCTTTCAAGTGAAGAATCACAGTTTATTACTGGGGCGATTATCCCCATTGATGGTGGGTATACGGCACAATGAGTCAATATCCAGCCTTCTCGTTAGATTTATTTCGCCTAGATGGGCAGATCGCGCTGGTTACTGGCGCGGGCTGCGGGTTAGGTAATGTATTTGCGCGCGCCTTGGCTTCAGCAGGCGCAACGGTCGTGTCGGCAGATATTAATTTGGCATCAGCGGAACAAACGGCTGAAGAAGTTCGCCTGTTGGGTGGTAAGGCTTTATCAGTTGAGGTTGATGTCAGTGATGTTGATTCAGTGGCGGCAATGAATAGGGCGGTACTTCAGGCATATGGCAGGCTAGATATTTTAGTGAATAATGCAGGTATCGCCAGTCCAGCAGATCGAATACATGAGATGCCAGTAGAAGACTGGGACCGTGTGAACGCGGTTAATACTCGGGGGGTATTTCTGTGTACTAAAGCAGTGCTTCCACAAATGATGGCACAAAAGAAAGGTTCTATTATTAATATTTCTTCGGTGGCTGGTTTGGGTGGTGTATCAAATGATTTGTCTGCGGTGGCTGCGAATTACTCTGCTTCTAAAGGGGCGGTAGCAACGTTGACCAAACAGATTGCTGTGGAATATGGGAATGAGGGTATTCGTTGTAATGCGATAGCGCCAGGCTGGCATTTGGGTACGCAGCTAGGCCGTGAAGCATTGCCGTTAAGTGAGGCTGATATTGCTGCGATGGTAGAGAAACTGCACGGGTTAACGCCGTTGAATAGAACAGGCGACCCTGAGGAGTTGGCTGGTTTATTGGTGTACCTAGCTAGCGATGCGGCTTCTTTTATGACGGGGCAAGTGATTGCGCATGATGGTGGTTGGACGGCTTGGTAAATTTAATACGTCGATAATAAAAAAGGGCTGATAGCGCACCCCTTTTTAGTATTCTAATACAGCGCTTGTATTGCCTTGCTTGAGCTTTAGCGGCATTAAACGTGCGCTAATAGTTAGCTTAATCAAATTGATAGGCTGAAACGTTAACGCCCATAACATTGTCTTGGAATATGTTTTTGCCTTGGTTGTTTCCGCCCGCTCCAGCAACGACCATTAACGGCAGTAGGTGTTCTTCCCGTGGGTGTGCTTGTCGAGCGGAAGGTGCGTTGAGCCAGTTGCCAAGTCGTTTGTTTCGTTCGTCGGGTTTAGACTCACAGGTGTTTGTTAGCCAATGATCAAATGTGCCGGCATGATTACCAATATCTTGCCCCTGCATTAAGGTGTCCATATTGTGAAAGCTCATACCACTGCCGAGAATGAAAATATCTTGTTCTCTTAAAGATTGAAGTGCAGCGCCAACTTGAATATGGTAAACGGGGTCTAAGTTATGTTGTAAGGACACTTGAACAACCGGAATATCCGCATCTGGAAACATCACTTTTAAAGGCACAAAGGTGCCGTGATCATAGCCATGATCGGGGTCAAGTGCACAGTCAATATCTGCATTTTTTAAAAGCGCTTGTATTTGCTTAGCAAGCTCTGGCGAGCCTGGAGCAGGGTAAGTCAGTTCGTAAGTATGTGGTGGAAAACCGTAGTAATCAAAATATAGCGGCGGGTGAGGCTGCGAGTTGATCCTAATAACGTCTTCTTCCCAATGCGCAGAGATAACAATAATGGCTTTTGGTTTTCTCGGAAGAATTTTATGAAGATTTTGTAACCATCCTTTCATGGTGTCCCACGTATCTGCAGGGCCACGCGTCCAATCCATAAAAAAACAAGGGCCGCCTCCATGAGGGATGTAAATAGTTGGAAAAATTGGGTTGGACATAAGCCTTAAATAACTATTGAATTAGGTAAGATATGATATATCATCTAACGCTTAAGTAACTAAAAAAAGAGGGGGTTTAAATGAGTGATTCGAGAGTTAAGCTGTCGTGTGTATCCGTTGCGCTGCATTGGATTGTCGGCATTTCAATAATTATGTTGGTAGCCGTTGGTGTGTACATGACCGATTACAAGGTGTATGCCTTGTATCCTATCCATAAGTCGGTAGGAATGATTGTTTTTATCTTTATATTTGCACGTGTGGTCTGGCGTGTGAAGCAAGGTTGGCCGGAGCCTGCAAGTACCTATAAATCATGGGAGCATGCACTGTCTAAACTGGTACATTGGACGCTTATTATTGCGACAGTAGTGATGCCTGTTTCAGGAATGTTAATGTCGGGTCTAGGCGGGCATGGGCTTTCTGTTTTCGGCTTAGAGCTCTTGGCTGCAACACCAAATCCTGATGAGGCTGGAAAAATGATCCCTATTAATGGGCCTATTGCAGGGGTGGCGCACGAGACACACGAAATTGCTGGTAAGTTAATGTTTGTAGCATTTCTTTTACATGTATCAGGTGCACTAAAGCACCACTTTATGGATAAAGATGGTACTTTGAAAAGAATGCTTGGTCAGCGCATAGACTAAACATCAAAAGGGCGGGAAACCGCCCTTTTTTATTTGTTTGATTTTATTTAAACAACACCGATACACTAACGTGCTGTTGATTTCCAAGTCCTGTATAGATGGCAGTTAAACGACCTTTTTTTATAGGTACTGGCGAAGTAAGGCTACCAAGTGATAAGTAAGCGCCTGGCTTTAGAGGGTAATTTAAAGCCAATAGGCGATCTCTTAGCCAACGAATAACATTAACTGGGTTGCCCATCAGCGAGGAACAGGCGCCAGTTTTTAAATGGCTGCGGTCCTCTTCGTAGACGATGCCGACTTGACAGAGGTTTAGGTTTTCAATCAATTCCATTGGAATCGGTTCCCCCATTACTCCATAACGAGCGCCGGTATTAATCGCCATCAGCATGTCGGCTGTTAACGGTTTATCTGTTGAAAAAAGTCTATCGGGTACCTCGATAAAGGGAATAACTTGGTCAATAGAGGCGAGTATTTCTTGATCGGTTATTGCGTTATTGATGGCGGAATCTTTGATTCGTACCAATAAGTCAGCTTCTGCAAACGGGTGAGTGGCGGCGTTTATGTTGATTACGGCTGGGCTTTCTAGCAACATTTTATTTAAAAATATGCCTAGCAACGGATGCTCAATGCCCATTTTTTGTTGAATGTCCGGGTTTGTTATAGCCGCTTTGTACCCAGCGATGCCGCCCCAATTTTCCGATAAGGCATAGACAACGTGTTTTTGAATTTCTAGCGCCGTTTCTGTTGTCAGTCCGGGAATGGCATCGGCCTCAGTGTTATCAGTAAAGTGCTGATAAATATCCAACGCTGTACGTGGTACAAAGTTTTCTTGGCGCATAAAAAAGATAGCCACGGCGGCCACGGCAAAGATTAAAAAGGTAAATTTAAATTTCATAAGCTTTAACTGAAGAATTGAGTAAATACATGAGTGATGTCGTGATGGTCAGCGACCCCTGCGCTTTCGCGGATGCTATGCATTGCCCACATTGGGCAACCTACATCAACGGTTTGGATGCCTAGTTGTGCCGATGTCATGGGGCCAATAGTGCTGCCACAACCTAGGTCGGTTCGGTGGGAATATTGCTGATAAGCGACTTTAGCCTGTTCGCACAAATGAATAAATCGAGATTGAGAGGCACTGTTTGAGGCATAGCGAATATTCGCATTTACTTTGATAACGGGACCCTGATTAACGAATACCTTGTGCTCAGGTTCATAAGCATTAGGGAAATTAGGCTGATAAGCGTGAGCCATATCGGCGCTAATCATAAAACTATTAGATAAAGCGCGTTTATAGTCCTCGGTAGATAGGTTTAGTGAGCCTGCAATGCGTTCGAGTACATCGGGTAAGAAGCTGCCATCGGCCCCTTTATGGCTGTTGCTACCTATTTCTTCATGGTCAAAAAATGCACAAATATTAAATTGTTGCGAATGCAGGGAGGCGTCAGATATTAACGCACTGAGACCAGCGTGACAGGAGGCTAAATTATCGAGTTGACTATTGGTGTAAAACTCATCATTCAAACCGTATAGGGAGCCTGCCTGCGTGTCGACAGCATGTAACTCCCAGGCAGAAATAGTATCACTATTGATGCCCAGCTCCGTTGCTAACAGCTCAACAAGAGCCGGTTGTTCATTATCGAGTGACAGCAATAAGGGCAGCTCGGTTTGTTTATTAAGCTTTAAGCCATCGGTATTAACCTGCGGATTCATGTGTATAGCAAGGTTTGGGAGGCGTAGAAAAGGCTTTTTAAAATATACTAATTTGGAGAGTAAGGTGCCGTTTTGGTTGATATGTACGCGCCCTGCTAGGCTTAAATCGCGGTCGGTAAAGGTGGCTAGCAATGGGCTACCATAAATCTCTACAGCTAAACGGTTGATACCGCTTTGTTGTTGGTCTGGTTTAGGTTTTACCCGTAACCCTGGTGAGTCAGTGTGGGCGCCGATCAGCCTAAACCCCTCTTGAGCAAGGTTATTTGAACCGACGGTAAAGGCGATGATGCTAGAGTCGTCTCGTTTGACATAATAACGCCCATTCGGTTGTAATGCCCATGTATCACCCTCTAATAGTTCACTGAAACCTTTGTTATCTAGGATTTCTTTGCTCGTGTGAACAGCGTGCCAAGGGCTTGGGCTAGCATCGATATATTGCAGTAAGGCTTGGGCGTGTTGTTGGGCAGTTAACATGTTATTTCTTGGGGTCTAAATTGAGTGATGCGGAATTAATACAATAGCGTAAGCCTGTTGGTTGCGGGCCGTCTGGAAAGACGTGTCCAAGGTGGCTATCACATTGAGCGCAGACCACTTCAATACGGACCATACCGTGACTTTCATCTCGGTTTTCTTTAATAGCATTTGAGTGGATGGGCTTCCAAAAGCTTGGCCAGCCACTACCCGAGTTGTATTTGCTGTCGGACTCAAACAAAGGCGCGTCACAGCACTTGCAGAGATAGAGGCCCTCGGTTTTAGTGTCTACATAAATGCCAGAAAAAGCAGCTTCGGTGCCCTTTTGGCGGCAAATATTATATTCTTCTGCGGTTAATTTAGCTTTCCAGTCGTTGTCACAGTCTGTTTGCATGCGTTGACCCTTTGATGTTGATGAATAAATTATACCTGACAAAAAAGTGCTGGTTTATAACCAATCATTCAGTTGGATTCCAAAGCCTAGGCTATTGGTGTGGTTGTTATAGTCGAGAAGGCTCTCGCCGTAACCATTGAACCATTGCACATAGCCGCGAACATTATTATGTATCGGGAAGCTCCAGCCTAGTTCGATAGCACCTTTATTGCTGCTTGTTTTGAGGTTATTTCTGAATAGAAGTGAAAAACTATGTTGTTGTTTTTTATACACGCCCCTTAATTCAAAGTGACCTAAAAAGTCGTCAATATCATGGTTGTCATCTTGTGATTCACTTTCAGGAATACGGTACCAGGGTTTAAATGACAGGTAGATGTCGCCTTTTTCTAGGATAAAGTCTGTATAGAGGCGGTTCCAGCTTCTTGATAATAAGCCTGATTGGCCATTCGATTGATGGGTGAACCCCGTCAAAATGGCAGAGTTGCGGAACCCTAAAATTGTATAGTCGGTGTCGAACGAAAGCCATGTTTCAGCTTCATGATTGGTGTCACGAAAGGGGGAAGAGTGAGTTTTATTGAATTGCTGCCAGAAAGACCGGTTGGTGTATGCGGCATATAAATCCCCTTGCCCAAAGATAAGGTTTCGAGCGATGGGCAGTTTCATGCTGATTTGAAACTTTGTTTCTAGGTGCTGAAGATCTGGGTTAACGTCTGGGTAAGCGGCTTCAAATGGTGTTGTGCTAGGATCGCTGGTGTTATAGCTGGCAATAATGTAATTAGGTTTATGTGGCAGCAAAGAAAAAGCATTCCAACTGGCAGTTTTTTCTTGCAGTTGGCGACGCTTTAATGCAGAAAAATGCTCCTCCTCTGAAGCCATTGTGTCTTGGCATTGCTGTTTCAGTTCGCCCACGGTCATAGTGTTTTCTGCCGTATTGAGTAAATTGGACAAGCAAGTTGTCATCGGATTGTCTTCGGCAGCAAATAGCGGAGTACAGAATAAAGTCAGTACGGTAAGAAGTTTTTTCATAGTCATGATTTGGGTAATAAAAAAGCAGCTGAAAAAAGGTCAGCCGCTTTTTTTGTATTGTGAGGGTGGTTTATTGCTGTTTGGGTAGGCTATTAAAGATTATTTTAATCCAGTTCTCTTCGTTGATAAAACCACCACCCCAAGCGGCCCATTTGCTAGGTAATCCGGCCAGTTGGATTTGATCAAGTGTTTTACCTGAAGCGGCTTGCTGCTTAACGAACTGTGTTGTATCGGTTAGCATTGCGTAATAGTTTTTTAGCCCTTTCACATCCGATAGTTCGCCATGGCCTGGGATAACAAGCGCATCTTCAGGTAATGACTCAATTATTTCGCTGATATTGTGTGTCAAGGTAAAGGCATTGCCTCCGGTGTCTAAGTCTACAAAAGGGAAAAAACCATTAAAAAAATGATCACCTAAGTGAACAACATTGCTTTTTGGAAAATAGATGACAGCATCACTATCAGTGTGACCATGTGCATGGTGGATAAATTGAATTTCCTCATTATTAAAATGAATGTTAATGGCTTGTTCAAAGGTGATGATGGGCCACGCTTCTTTTGGTGAGGCCGGTGACTTCCCAAAGAAGTTTTCTTGGTCAGTCATTAAACGTTTCCTAGTATTCGTATGCGAAATAATGGTCGCATCTTTTGAAAAATAAGCGTTATTACCAGAATGGTCACCGTGCCAGTGAGTATTAAGAATAAAGCGCAGCTGACCTTTGCTGATATCGTTTAGTGCGGCATCAATTTTTTTGGACATTGGCCCCAGTTGGTCATCGACCAATAAAAGGCCATCTGGGCCAGCCGATACGCCAATATTGCCGCCGGCAAAGCCTCCAGCTCCTTCAAGCATATAAATATTACCGCGTACATGCGTTGTTTTAAGTGTGATGTTTGAAAAGACGTCTTCTGTAGATCCTGCATAAGATTGGCTAAAAAGAAATGCAGAAAGGAAGAATAAAAAAATCTTGTTGCCTACGTTCATTTATTGTCTCCGAGATTTTTTGTTTTATGAGTCATCATCCGGTGTTGGATGCCACCCAGAATACCATAAGTCAATAGGGATTATTTCAGGCTCGATACCATTTTTATGGAACCACGAATCAACAGCAAACCGTTTGCCAGAGTCCAACTGCTCGATGACCGCAGATGTATGCGGCCAACCGTTTAGGAAGAAACCGCGGTTAATACGATAGCCTTCTTTATGAAAGCGCATTAGCCCGCGCTCACGAAAGAGCCTTAGGTATAAAGTTGTGTTTGTGGCCTCATCAACGCAGTCCATTTGATGGCTCCGGTCTTGAAAAAAAGCGGCGAACGTACCCGGCAAGTCGTCTTGAGTGTGTGTTATCTCACCAATAAACGTTTCCATTTGAGCAATGGCCAGTGATAGTTGCTGGCGTTCTATTTTAGCTGATGCTGCTTTAGGTGAAAAAAGTTGCTCAATGGTGAACCATTGAGCGTCGTCGAGTGTTACAGTCTGAACTGTTTTGCAACCATAGCCATAACACACCTCAAAGGCGTCAGCGGGTACTGTCACCAGTTCTTTTTTTGGCAAGGCGCAACCGGCCAGTAGGGTTAAAAAGCCAAGCCCGATAATAAAAGAGGTAAGCGCAGGTTTGTGCATTAAGCCAATGCCTTAGCGACTAATTTTTCTAAATGAGGCGGTAAGGTTAAGGCTAACGCCGCTTGGCGGCCCTTATCCGACATTTTTCCCCAAGTTTTTTGCACAATGTCAATTATTTTTTCTTCACTATGTTTGTTGGCAAAGGCATCGAAATAATGGTTTAAAAAAACCAAGCAAGACACGTCTTCCAATGTTTGTGCCTCAGGGTCAGATTTAAGCCTCTTTTTTTGAATAATACTGTTTGCTCGTTCAATGTCGGCGTCGTCATAGCCACTTTCTTGCATCGCGTCGACTAAAATTTTTGCATGTAATTTCGCCAGCTCTGTGCGCCACGTTAAATAGCCCGTTAAACCGGCAGGGTAATCTTTTCGAGCTAGTTTCCAACGACACACATGCTGGGCATAGCAAGCTAAGGTGAGAGCGTCAGATGCGTTTGGTTCAAAAGCCTGAAGGGTTTTTAGCATGCGTTGTGAATATAGCGCTTCTGTGCCGTTTGTTGGGTCGTTAGCATTTGCGAGGTCAATGCGTTGCAGTGTTTGTTGTAATTTAGTTGTCATAGTGTGTTGAGTTGCTGTTTGATGGGGTTAGCGTAGGTGCCGATCGTAGGCGTGTATTCTTACTTCTCATAAAGGTAATATAGCAAGAAAATTCAATTTAAATGGGAGAAGCTGATGAGATCTTGGGTGATGCTATATGGGGTGGCTAGTTATGCTCTATTTTGTGCGGTCTTTGTCTATTTTATAGGATTTGTTGGCGGCTTAGGTGTCTCGAAGAGTCTCGCAACACAGTCGACAGAATACTCCCCTTATGCCTTAGTGGTGAATATTGGCTTACTACTCATATGGGGAGTGCAACACAGTGTTATGGCGCGTGGCTGGTTTAAAGACATGATATCGTCAGTGGTGCCGCATCAAGTAGAGAGAAGCACCTATGTACTGGCTTCAAGCCTTGTGTTGGCGATGCTTATGATTTGTTGGCAGCCAATGAATGGCATTGTCTGGCAAATAACAAACAAAGCTGCCATAACACTAGTGTGGTCGGTGTTTGCTTTGGGTTGGGTGGTGGCTCTTCTTTCAACATTTTTAACCAACCATTTTGATCTATTTGGCTTGCGTCAAACGTGGTTGTTTTTTGTTAATAAAACATACACTCAGGTTAAATTTAAAGAGCGTTTATTTTATCAATGGGTTCGTCACCCAATGATGTTAGGTTTGTTAGTAGTATTTTGGTCCTTACCAACGATGACTATTGGGAATATCGTGTTCTCAATTGGCATGTCAGCCTACATTTTTATTGGGATTTACTATGAAGAAAAAGATCTGGCTAGAACCTTGGGTCGGTCTTACACAGATTACCAGCAAAGAACAGCGAGAATTCTGCCAACAATTTATTAGCAAAGGTGGTTTAAGGGCATTGCTAAGCTAAGCCCTTGAAATTTTTAATATATGATCTAAAATAGCTTCACCTTGAATAAGGAACGCTGCGACAGGATCTTCCTGCTAGGCTTATTCAAACAGTCAAATTTTAACTGCGTTCATTATTAACAGGAAACTGAAATAATGAGCATGGTGTCTAGATAAAACGGTGAGTTTTTATCATCTGCCTAACTGGCAACATCCATATAGCCCAACTTTTAGTGCCTATTTTTAAACCGAAGAGGCGAGTTTACTATGAGCAAGAATTTTATTTTTACATCTGAGTCGGTATCTGAAGGACACCCAGACAAAGTAGCTGACCAAGTGTCAGATGCGATGTTAGATGCCTTATTAGAACAAGATGCCTCATCGAGAGTCGCCGTTGAAACAATGGTTAAGACCGGAATGGTGATTTTAGCCGGTGAAGTAACGACAAATGCATGGGTCGATACCGAAGAGCTAGTACGTCAAGTCGTTAAAGATATTGGTTACGACAAACCAGAGATAGGCTTTGATTGGCAAAGTTGTGCGGTGCTAAATGCTATTGGCAAGCAGTCTCACGATATTGCTATTGGTGTGGATGAAAGCGAAGAGCATGAGCAAGGCGCTGGCGACCAAGGGCTGATGTTTGGTTATGCCTGTGATGAAACTGATGTTTTAATGCCGGCACCGGTCACCTATTCTCACCGATTGGTACAGCGCCAAGCAGAGGTGCGTAAGAATGGCGTATTACCGTGGCTGCGCCCTGATGCGAAAAGCCAGCTGACCCTGCGTTATGAAAACAATAAACCAGTGGGTGTAGAAGCGATCGTGTTATCGACACAGCATGCACCCGAGATCAGTTTGGCCAATTTACGCGAAGCGGTGATTGAAGAAATTATTAAACCGGTATTGCCAGATGCGTGGTTTGCCAGTTGTTTGTCTGAAAATATTCATATTAACCCGACAGGCCAATTTATTATTGGTGGCCCTGTGGGGGACTGCGGCTTAACAGGTCGTAAAATTATTGTAGATACCTATGGTGGCATGGCACGCCATGGCGGCGGCGCATTTTCTGGAAAAGATCCTAGTAAAGTAGACCGATCTGCTGCTTATATGTGTCGATATGTTGCTAAAAACATTGTTGCAGCGGGTTTGGCGAAACGTTGTGAAATACAAGTTTCGTATGCGATTGGGGTCGCCAAGCCAACATCCATTGCGGTTGAAACATTTGGTACTGGGCTTATCGACAACGACAAAATAGCTGTACTGATCGGCGAACATTTTGATTTGCGCCCGAAAGGCTTAATTGCAGAATTGGACTTATTGCGTCCGATTTATCGTCCAACCGCAGCCTATGGACACTTTGGCCGTGAATTACCCGAATTTACTTGGGAGCGCACAGATAAAGCCGAGCTATTAAGAGATGCGGCTAAATAGTCAGGCGCACCGACACACAACAATTTAGAGAGATAAAAAAATGAGTTTTACAGATTATAAAGTAGCTGATATGTCATTGGCTGAATGGGGTCATAAAGAAATAGCCATTGCTGAAAGCGAAATGCCGGGTTTAATGGCCTTACAAGAAGAGTTTGGTGAGAGTAAGCCATTAGCAGGTGCGCGCGTTGCAGGCAGTCTACACATGACCATACAAACGGCGGTACTGATCAAAACCTTAGTCGCTTTAGGAGCTGAGGTTCGCTGGTGTTCTTGCAATATTTTTTCTACACAAGATCATGCAGCAGCGGCAATTGCCGACCTTAATATTCCAGTGTTTGCTTGGAAAGGTGAAACGATTGAAGAGTATTGGTGGTGTACAGAGCAGATGATGACTTGGCCAGAAGGGCAAGAAGCGAATATGATTCTTGATGATGGTGGTGATGCGACCTTGTTACTGCATAAAGGCGTTGAGTTTGAAAAAGCGGGTGCGGTACCAGATGCACAAGCAGGTGATAACGAAGAATGGGTTGCCATTCTAGAGGTCTTACGTCGCAATTTACCGCTAGCACCAAATAGATGGCAAAACATGGCTAGCAGTATTAAAGGTGTAACAGAAGAAACAACCACAGGTGTACATCGTTTGTACCAAATGCAAGAAGCTGGTGAGCTGCTTTTTCCAGCAATGAACGTGAATGATTCTGTGACGAAAAGTAAATTTGATAACCTGTACGGTTGTCGTGAGTCATTATTAGATGGCATTAAGCGCGCTACTGATGTGATGATTGCGGGTAAGATCGCCGTTGTGGTGGGTTATGGTGATGTTGGTAAAGGTTGCGCGCAAGCTTTTAAAGGCATGGGTGCAAGTGTTTGGGTGACCGAGGTTGACCCTATTTGTGCATTACAAGCAGCGATGGAAGGTTATCGCGTCGTACGAATGGACGATGTGGCCGACCAAGGTGATATCTTTGTGACAACAACGGGTAACTTGGGTGTAATTAATCACGACCATATGCTGGCGATGAAAAATGAAGCGATTGTTTGTAATATTGGTCACTTTGATTCTGAAATAGATATTGCGTCGCTTGAAAAATACGAGTGGGAAGAAGTAAAGCCACAAGTGGATCACGTCATTTTCCCCGATGGCAAGAGAATTACGCTGTTAGCAAAAGGCCGTTTGGTTAATCTTGGCTGTGCAACAGGACATCCAAGTTTTGTGATGTCGGCATCATTTACCAACCAAGTCATGGCGCAAATTGAGTTTTTCTCAAATGGAGATAACTACAAAAATGAAGTCTATGTGTTACCTAAAACCTTAGATGAAAAAGTAGCGCGTTTGCACTTAGAGAAAATTGGCGTAAATTTAACCGAGCTTACGCAAGAGCAAGCTGACTATATTAATGTCCCTGTTGAAGGACCGTATAAACCACATCACTACCGTTACTAACTATGAGTTTAGAGTCATATCAAAAAATTAGCTTTGAATTCTTCCCACCAAAAACCGAAGAAGGGCGAGTTAAGCTGTTAAATGTCAGTAAAGAGCTGGGCCAACTTGACCCAGCATATTTTTCTGTCACCTTTGGCGCAGGAGGTAGTACTCAACAAGGTACCATTGATACCGTGCTGGATATTAAAAAGCAAGGTTTCTCAGCGGCGCCACATTTGTCTTGTGTGGGGTCTACAAAAGCAAGCATCCGTAAAATTTTATCAAATTATAAGGATAACGGCGTAGACCGCATTGTTGCCTTACGTGGGGACATCCCATCAGGCACCTTGGATATTGGTGAATTTCGCTATGCCAATGAGCTAGTGGCTTTTATTCGTGAAGAAACAGGTGACCACTTCCATATTGAAGTGGCCGCTTACCCCGAAGTTCATCCGCAAGCTGCTAATGCTCAAGCGGATTTAGCTAACTTTAAACAAAAAGTAGAAGCAGGCGCAGATAGTGCCATTACACAATACTTTTTTAATTTTGAGGCGTATGTCCGGTTTGTTGAAGATTGCGACAAAATGGCTATAAATGTACCGATTGTGCCGGGAATTATGCCAATAACAAACTATTCACAGTTGGCGAGATTTTCTGATATGTGCGGTGCTGAAATCCCCCGTTGGATACGTAAACGCCTAGAAGGCTTTGCCGATGACCGCGAATCGATTAAAGCATTTGGGACAGATGTGGTCAGTGAGTTAAGTCAAACATTGCTTGACTATGGTTGTCCGGGACTGCATTTTTACAGCATGAATCAGGCAGAAGCGAGTTTGGCTATTTGCCGCAATTTAGGGATCAGCGCGAAATGAGTCGTGTAAAAGAAATATCCTGTGCCATTTACAAAACGGCTAAGCGTGATGGTTTATATTTATATGTCAAAGAGCAGGATGATTTTTCAGATGTTCCTGTTGAAGTGATGCAGCAATTTCCAGTGCCTGAGCATGTGTTTGATTTAGAATTATCTGCGGAGCGTTCATTAGCACGAGAAGATGTATTAGTCGTGATGAAGAACCTTGAAACGCAGGGTTTTCACTTGCAAATGCCGCCTAAAAATGAAGACCCGATCGACACCATAACATTACCGGATAGTTTGCACGGCTAGCGATGCGTATTTCACGCCTTTTTGTTGAGCAAGATTTAGTCGAAGGAGCCGCTGTAACACTCGAAGCAGATGCGGCGCATTATTTACGCAATGTATTGCGTTTAAAAAAAGGTTACCAATTAACCGTTTTCAATGGCCAAGGCGGTGAATATTCTGCGATAGCGGTCGAGGTCCATCGTAAGGCGGTGGTGCTAGAACTGGGTGCTTGGCGAAATGTAGAATTAGAGTCGCCGCTTCAGATTGAATTGGGCCTGAGTGTTTCCCGGGGCGAACGGATGGATGTAGCGATTCAAAAAGCGACAGAACTGGGCGTGGCGGTTATTACCCCCGTTATTACGCAACACTGTGTTGTTAAACTCACCGAAGAACGTCGTTTGCAGCGCCATCAACATTGGCAAAACATTGTCTATCGGGCTTGTGAGCAGTGTGGTCGAAATAAGCCACCGATCTTAAATGTAACGATGGACTTAGCGCAGTGGCTAAATACAGAGTTGGCGGCAAGCCGTATTATATTTGAGCCGGGTAAGGCAGATACGTTAAGAGATTATCCAAAACCAAATGATGCGGTAGCCGTGCTGATTGGGCCAGAAGGCGGTTTTTCAGAACAAGAAGTGTTGGATGCGCAAGAGGTAAATTTTTCGGCCTTGGGTTTTGGGCCAAGGGTTGTCCGTAACGAAACAGCAGCGATTGCTTCCATTGCAGCGATGCAAGTTCTCTGGGGAGATATGGGGTAGGTTTGCATTTTTGCTGCCGCTAGGGTGTTCATTTCTTTTTGCGACAAAAAGAAACAGAACCAAAGAAAAGGTCGCCCAAATCGCAGTAATGAATTATTTTCGGGTTCGCGCTAAACTCGCTATGCTCAGACAACGCGCTCTCTTATCCGAAAAGAAATAATTCCTAGCGCGATAAAAGGGTACCAAAGTCAAAAGTGAGTGACTTTGATTATAAACCCTCTTGCTCTCACTGAAAAACTAATCAATAAAATAGAGTTTTCTATTGTGGCTGTTTGAGCCCGTTCTTTAGGCGAGTTCCACAGTAGCTATTTTATTGGTTATTTTTGAAGGCACCCTTCAGGGTGAGAGCAGTGGGTGGCATTTTTCTGGTTACTCTTTTGTTGCTACTGACAAAAGAGTCACTCGCCTTTCAAGGCGAAACAGATGAAGAAATCTGGTTGTGTTTAAATGACAACGATAATTTACTATGTTTTGAGGTTGTTATTTGAATTGTAAGAATGATATGGGGAATGCTATTTTTAAATTGATGCTTAGGCAAAACCTTGGTTGTATAGCAAGGTTTCATGACTATATCGATGATGCTTTAAGAGCAACTTTAATAGATGAAGACGCGGACTCATCTGGTGTAGATAAAGCTTATTTGAGGATTAACCTAGAAAAACACTTCCCTGAAAAGCTTCGTGAAACATCTTTTCTGTTAATGTTTGGTCATCTAGAAGAAATGTTGTATTTATTATGGAGAGATAAAAACCCTCGTTCGGTTCAACAAGACGGAGGTTATGGGATAAAAAAATTCAAATCTTATATTAAAGATATATTGGGGGAGCTGGGAGATAATTCTGCGTATTCAATAATAATCAATGCTCAAGAAGTTAGAAATGCTTTGTTACATATAGCTGGTAGAGTGCCTTTATCTAAACACAAAGATGCTTTGAAGCGAGTAGCTATTAGCCATCCTGACAGCTATAAAATTGAAAATGACCGTATTAGAATTGAATTGAGCGGACTACTTGAGTTTCGAAATGCAATTAGTAACTTAACAGAAGAAATTCATAACAAATCTATATGTACATGACACGTTATAATATTAGAGAAAACACTTACAAGCGGAGAGACCCATGCGTTTAGGCGTTGTAATGGACCCTATCGGGTCAATCAATATCAAAAAAGACACCACATTTGCTATGTTGCTTGAAGCGCAAAGCAGGGGCTGGGAGTTGTTTTATATGGAACAACAAGACCTGTACCTGATAAATGGTACTGCGAAGGCGACCTATAAACCATTAACTGTTCAGCGCGATGAAAAAAGTTGGTTTACATTAGGTGAGCCTATTGATGATGTTATGAGTCAAATGGATGCTATTTTAATGCGTGTTGACCCGCCTTTTAACATGAACTTTGTCTATACGACGTATGTTTTAGAACAAGCCGAATCCGATGGTGTATTGGTGGTGAATAAACCGCAGTCTTTGCGTGATGCCAATGAAAAGTTATTTACGGCATGGTTTCCAGACTGTTGCTCGCCTACCTTGGTGACTTCGCAAACTCAACGGATTAAAGACTTTTTGCTTGAGCATGAAGATATTATTGTTAAACCTTTAGATGGGATGGGCGGCGCGTCCATTTATCGACTTAAAAAAGCGGACCATAACCTTGGCGTTGTGCTGGAAACGATGACTAATCATGGAAAAGAATTGACAATGGTTCAGCGCTATCTACCTGAAATTAAGCAGGGCGATAAACGTATTTTAATTGTTAATGGTCAACCCGTACCGTACGCCTTGGCCCGTATTCCTGCCGAAGGTGAAACGCGAGGGAACTTGGCCGCTGGTGGGACAGGTGAGGGCCGAACATTAACCGATAGAGACCGTTGGTTATGTGAGCAAATTGGCCCTACGTTGGTTAAAAAGGGGCTGTTTTTTGTTGGCTTAGATGTGATTGGTGACTATGTGACGGAAATAAATGTGACAAGCCCAACGTGTGTACAAGAGTTGGACAATCAATTTGGTTTAAACATAAGTGCTTTACTGATGGATTGCATTGAGGAGCAACTAGCATAGAGGTGGCTGCTCCAGCTGCCATATCATCAGCGGATAAGCTGGGTTTAACGTTATTTATGGCGGGCATTATTCATGCCTTGGTTATTTTGGGTATTAGTTTTGATGTTGATATCTCGCGTTCCGTTAGTCAAGCACTAGAGGTTGTGTTGGTGGTATCGCCGGATAAAGAGCGGCCTGAAAAAGCTGATTTTTTAGCCCAAGAAGATCAAGTTGGTAGTGGCGAAGCGGAAGAAAAGGCAGTTAATCAACAGCAAGCAGCGTTGCAGCCGAAAAAGCAGTCAGCACAATCTGAGCATACGAAAGAGCAGCAATCGCTGGCTCAGGCTCAAAAGGCGCTCTTGCAAACTGAAGCGGATGTGGCAATTGAGGCTAGCAATAAAAAAGTGCCAAAGCAAAGCAAGGCATTAACGACGGCTGATTTATTGCGTCAAAGTGAGGAAATTGCAAAACTTCAGGCAGAAATTAATGAAGCGGTTACCAGTTATTCACGACGACCTCGAAAATTACACATCAACTCAATTAATGCGCATAAATACAAAGCGGCCAGTTACGAAGCGGCTTGGCAACGCAAAATTGAGCGAGTGGGCAATTTGAATTATCCAGGGGAGGTGAGGCGTAAGCGTTTGTCGGGCACATTAGTAATGAGCGTTGAATTATATGCCGATGGTAATTTAAAGAAAATCATAATTAATCGCCGTTCTGGTCATAAAATTATTGATGATGCAGCAGTCAATATTGTTAAACTATCGGCACCATTTGCCCCGCTCCCTATTGATCTGCAAAAAGATATTGATATTTTGGTCATCACGAGGACCTGGCAATTTTTAAATGAAGGCTCTTTGCTAACACGCTAAAGACCACAACGATGAAATTTTATTTATGAATAAAAAAAACTATCTCACTAATAATTTCCTAATTGCAATGCCAGGAATGGAAGGTGATGACTTTTCTAAATCGGTCACCTACCTATGTCAGCATGATGAAGAAGGGGCGCTGGGTATCGTGATTAATAAACCACACACGATGACCATGAAAGCCATTTTTGATCAATTATCAATTACTGCAGTTAACCCAGCAGTAGCGGCAACGCCTTTATTTATGGGTGGTCCTGTTCAACCTGAGCGAGGGTTTGTGTTGCATACGCCGGTAGGCAACTGGGATTCTACGTTAACGGTGAATGATGAGTTTGCGCTGACCAGCTCAAAAGATATTTTAGAAGCAATTGCCGAAGGTAAAGGGCCCGAGAAATGGATGGTTGCGCTGGGTTATGCGGGCTGGGCTGCAGGGCAATTGGAGCAGGAAATTCAGCGGAATTCTTGGTTACATGGCCAAGCTGAACCACATATTATTTTTGATGAGCCTCTCCCGCAACGCTGGGAATTGGCGGCGCATAGAATAGGTGTTGATATTAGTTTGATGAGTTCTGATGTGGGTCATTGCTAATGGCGGTATGCCTAGGTTTTGATTATGGTGTAAAAAAAATAGGTGTTGCTGTGGGTGATACACAGACACACATTGCCAATGCCTTAACAACGGTTAAAGCAGTGAGACAAAAGACCGGCTGGGACGAGTTAACAAAAATTATTGAGACCTGGCAGCCAACAAAAATGATAGTTGGTATTTCTCGCCAAGAAGATGGTAGTGATAATACAGTTACGCCAAAAATGGAGCGGTTTTCTAGACAGTTAGAAGGGCGGTATCAATGCCCCGTTGAATTATTTGATGAGGCGCTGACAACATTTGAAGCAAAACAAATATTGTTTGATGAGGTTCAGGTGAGTGCCGATAAGTTATGGGAAGTTCAAGACCAAGTCGCTGCGCAGTTGATTTTACAAAGCTGGTTAAACACACAACAACACAAGCAATAAGTATGGATACAGAGTTAAAAGCTATTGATATTGATGCCATCATAAACACAATGGCAGATGAGTTGGCACAAATGATGGAGCGCAAGCAAATAGTTGAGCCACTGATGATAGGGGTGCATACCGGCGGGTTATGGGTGGCAGAAAAGTTACATCAGAAACTAGGGTTGAATAAACCGCTTGGTGAAATTGATATTTCATTCTACCGGGATGACTTTTCACGCATAGGCTTAAATCCACAGGTTAAGCCAAGTAATATCCCTGCTAAGGTTGAAAACGAGCACATTATCTTGGTGGATGATGTTCTCTATACAGGCCGAACGATCCGTGCAGCATTAAATGAAATTTTTGATTACGGTCGCCCTGATAGTGTTACGTTGGCGGTTTTAGTAGACCGTGGGGCGAGAGAATTGCCGCTTCATGCAGATATAGTCGGTGTGAAACTGGATTTGTTACCTGAAAAACAGGTAAAATTGATCGGCCCGGCGCCTTTAGCGCTAGAAACTAACCGGAATTGACTGATATGAGCTCTAGCAAGCAACCTGCTAGTACGTCCTTCAAAGCACCCGATAGTTCCCGTTTACAACTTGATGAACAGGGACAACTCCGCCACTTTCTAACCACCGAGGGTCTTTCTAAAGAAACCCTGATAGAGATTATGGATGTCGCCGAGTCATTCTCGAGCGTAGGTCATCAGGCGGTAAAAAAAGTCCCCGTACTGCGTGGAAAAACGATTGTTAATTTGTTTTTTGAAAACAGCACGCGAACACGTACGACGTTTGATTTAGCTGCAAAACGTTTATCTGCGGATGTGATTAATTTAAATATAGCAACGTCTGCAACCTCTAAAGGCGAAAGCATTCTCGACACGATTCGTAATTTAGAAGCGATGCAGGCCGATATGTTTGTGGTGAGGCACTCCGATAGTGGCGCGGCACATTTTATCGCGCGACATGTAGAGCCACATGTCAGCGTTATTAATGCTGGCGATGGAAGCCACGCACATCCCACTCAGGCGATGCTCGACATGTTTACTATTCGTCGAGTAAAGAAGGAGTTTAAGCATTTGAAAGTTGCCATTATTGGCGATATCTTGCATTCACGAGTTGCTCGCTCGCAAATTCATGCGCTTAATACGCTAGAGGTTAAAGAGGTGCGAGTTATTGCTCCGAAGACGTTGTTACCGAGTGATGTTAATTCATTAGGTGTGCACGTGTATGGCGATTTACGTACAGGGCTTGATGATGTAGATGTGGTGATCATGCTGCGTTTGCAACGTGAACGAATGGGCGCTGCACTCTTACCCAGTGAGCACGAGTATTTTGAGTGTTTTGGCCTGACGGAAGAAAAGTTGGCGTATGCCAAGCCGGATGTCACCGTGATGCACCCAGGGCCGATTAATCGTGGCGTGGAAATGGAAGCTGCCGTTGCTGATGGTGCCAATTCGGTTATTTTGCAGCAAGTGACGAATGGCATTGCTATCCGCATGGCGGTGATGACACTTACGCTGGGTCAAAATAAGGTAGTTAAGGGATGAAGATACACATCAAAAATGGCCGAGTCGTTGACCCAGCTAATGCCTGTGATGCAGTTAAGGATGTCTATATTGCCAACGGTCAAATTCAATCGGTGGGTGAGAAGCCAGCGGGCTTTGTTGCACAACAGAGTATAGATGCCAGCAATAAATGGGTGTTACCGGGCTTTGTAGATTTAAATGCCAGTCTAAGAGAGCCGGGTTATGAACATAAGGCAACAATACAGAGCGAAACAAAAGCTGCTGTATCGGCCGGTTATACCTCAATTTGTTGTTTGCCAGATACCCAGCCAGTATTAGATACCCCTTCTGTTGTGCAACTGATTTTGGACAAAGCGGCCTTGGCTGGTTCGGCAAAAGTACTGCCATTAGGCGCTTTAACGGTTGGGCTACAAGGTAAGGCGCTGAGTGAAATGTATGCCTTGAAAAAAGCAGGTTGTGTTGCCGTAAGCCAAGCACCCAATAATACGATTGATAACCAAATATTAAGGCGTGCTTTACAGTATGCCAGTACCCATGACCTGCTGGTGATACTCAAACCAGAAGATATATCGATTAAAGATGATGGTTGTATTCATGATGGCTCGGTGAGTTCTAAATTGGGTTTATCGGGCATCCCTGTTTCAGCAGAAACAGTAGCTATCGCACAGATGATTGAATTAGCCGAAGAAACGGGTGCGAGAATTCATTTAACGGGCGTGTCTTCAGCAAGGGCTGTGACGATGATTGCAAGAGCGCAGGCTACTAATGATGCCATTTCGGCAGATGTACATGCATACCAATTAAGCTTAACTGAATTTGATGTGGGTACGTTTGACGCAAACTATCATACTTCACCACCACTGCGTTCAGTAGAAGACAGAGATGCGTTAGTGGCGGGTGTTGCAAAAGGAATATTGAGTG
The DNA here is from genome assembly GCF_000384415.1 of Cycloclasticus pugetii PS-1. Lineage (NCBI taxonomy): Bacteria > Pseudomonadati > Pseudomonadota > Gammaproteobacteria > Thiotrichales > Piscirickettsiaceae > Cycloclasticus > Cycloclasticus pugetii. The sequence goes on along the minus strand of NZ_ARVU01000001.1, from coordinate 2,273,649 downwards.
TTAGCTCAGGTCATCGACCGCATGAGGCAGAAGCTAAACAAGCCCCCTTCCCATCAACTGAGCCGGGCATTTCAAGTTTAGAAACGGTGTTACCATTAATGCTGACACTGGTAGATGAGGGAATATTGGATTTATCTCAAATGGTGAGTCGTTTAACGGATGGGCCATCAGTGACACTGGGGCTGGCAACAGGGCGTCTGTCGGAAGGCGCTCCAGCAGACCTTTGTATTGTTGACCCTGATAAAACTTGGCTAGTTGATGAGGAACATTGGTTTAGCCAAGGAATAAACACGCCTTACCTTGGGCATCAAATGAAAGGCAAAGTAACGCATACACTGGTTAATGGCCACTTAGTTTTCGAGGAATAATGCAAGAAAATACACGAAACACCATCTTTTTAGAAGATGCTGAAATTTTGGCGCAACAGGCGTTTGAACAAGAGCAATACGTTTTACGCGTGAAGGCGCCTAAGTGTGCAGCCTCAGCACAGCCAGGACAGTTTGCACACATTCAATGTGACCCCCAACGTTTAATGCGTCGCCCATTATCGATTATGCGTGCTTGCGCTTCAGAAGGTTGGGTTGAGTTTTTATATAAGGCGGTGGGTGCAGGGACAGAATTGCTCGCAAAACGCGCAGTGGGTGAGACAATTAACGTGATGGGGCCAATTGGTCGACCATTTGAGTTAAACACCAACAAACCTAGGGCCTTGCTGTTGGGTGGTGGCGTCGGTATTCCTCCCATGATTTGTTTATCAGAGTATATAAAAGACAATCAAACTGAGATAACACCGGTTGTTTTTATGGGCTCAGAAGTTCCTTTTCCGTTTCAAAGAAAGGCATCGGCATTGGCGCTTGATGGTATTGAAGCAAGCGTTAGTGATGGTTTACCATTATTAGAAGAGTGGGGGATTCCCAGCCGTTTAGCCAGTTTGCAAAATTATGATGGTGTTTATCAAGGTTATATTACCGACCTAGCACGCGATTGGCTGAATGCCCTTAGTGAAGCACAGCGGCAACAGGTAGAGATATATTCCTGTGGCCCCACGCCGATGTTAAAAGCGGTGGCTGCATTGGCCAAAGAATTTAATATTTCATGCCAAGTGTCGCTTGAAGAATATATGGCATGCGCCGTTGGTGGTTGTGCCGGTTGTGTTGTTAAGGTGAAGACAAAAGAGGGTGAGGCGATGAAACGAGTCTGTGTCGATGGCCCCGTGTTTGAAGCCAGTACGGTATTCGCCTAACGTGAAAGGCGTTTGCTTGGCTTTGTTGGTGGGCTATTGTGGGCTTATTTTTTACTTATCCCATCAGTCAGCGTTACCAACGCCAGTGCTATTTGCACATCAAGATAAGGTTATTCATGCAATTGCCTATGCTGTTTTAGGTTTCTTTGCGTTAGCTTATTTCACCCAAGTAATCAAAAACGAACAACGAGCGCTCATTGTGGCCTTTATTTTTTCAGCGCTCTATGCGGCCAGTGATGAATGGCATCAGTCATTTATATCAGGGCGTGAGTCGGATTTGTATGATTGGTTTGCTGATATCTTAGGGGCCGGTTTGTCCTTGCTAATCGTTACTCGGTGGTGCTTTTTTAAGGTGAAACCAAGCGGGCGAAATCCCTAAGGGTAATAGCTTGGCTAAAGTAGATAAGGCTTGGAAAATACTAAAACCCACTGAAAGATAATAAAAAGAACCGTGTATAAAGGCGACGCGTGTCTTAAACGTTATGGCATGATTAATTACAGGTGCTCTATCAAAATAAGTTCTGGTGGGCTATTTTTTGTTGCACTAGGTATTTGAATAGTCACCTCGTATTGTTTTTTTGGCAGTGTCTTCGCCCAACTTTTTACAGACTCAGTTTCCTCTCGACCACCAGTATGTCCTGTGTAAGCCAGTATAGAAATAATACCTGGCTGTGCCAACAGGGCAATCGCTGACTCTAATGCCTGAAGCGTAGAGTTTGGCGTCGTTTGCAGTAATTTATCACTACCCGGTAAATAGCCTAAATTAAACATCGCACAACGAATCGAATGAACATCGTCCTTCGTTAAGTAAGCTGATAATTGTGAGTGATCATCTTGTATCAGGCAAACCCGGTGTAATAGTTTTTCTTTGCTTAGCCGTTGCTCTGTTGTGTGCAAAGCGGCGGCTTGTAAGTCGAACGAGTAGACTTTTCCTGCCTCACCAATTTGCTTGGCTAAAAAGAGCGTATCAAAGCCATTACCCATTGTGGCATCAACGGCAATATCGCCCTCTGAAAGATAATTCGCAATATTGTTATGTGCTTGGTTAACGAGTGAAATAGTCATGTGTATACCTATTAATATCAGCGGATGTTGGTAACGGCTCAGCGTGAGTTAAGTAACGTAAAAAGCGTTCTGCATGCCACGGAATGAGGAGTGAGCCCTTGGAGCCGAAACCGTTAAAAACGAGTAAGTTAGACTGCTCAGGATGCTGGCCTAAAAAGGGTTGCTTGTCGCGAGTGCCAGGGCGAATACCAACGTTGTGTTCTAATCGTTGAGCTTGCCTTAAGTGCGGAAAATACGGGTAACAGGCATCGAGTAACTCAAGAGCAGCTTTTTCGTTAGGTTTCTCATCCAGTGGTTGCCATTGCCAACTGGCCCCCAATTTGAGTTGCCCGTTAGCAAGGGGCAGTAACCATTTGCCAAACTGCACAATTTCATTTGGCAAAGGCTGATCTGTTTTCAGGGTTAAAATATCACCTTGTACAGGCTGCAAAGGAAGCCATGAAAACCATGGGTTATATTGTAAGTGATAGCCATCACAAAAAATTATTTTATCGGCAGTGTGGTCATGCCATTCAACTGATGATGAACTGATGTTAAGTTCACTCAAGTCAATTTGTGCCTTGATGAAGCAGCCTTGATGCAGGAAAAAATCACGCAAATGATCGAGTAAAGCAACAGTATCAAGGTAAGCACATTGCTGTTGCTTGAAACCACCCAAGGATGTTTCTTTTAGGTATTTTTTATCTTTTGCATTGAAACGTTCAGCCAAGAAAGGTGCATACTCAGCCTGATTTTTTCGCTTGTTCCACTGGTTTAGCTCAGCCTCTGATTGGAATAGGCGAACCTGTTTCCTTTCATGCAGAAAGGTGAGACCAAAGAAATTAGCCAGTTCTGCATAAAGTTCTTTTGCTGCTGTAAGGTATTGTTCGACATGGTCAGTTTTAACTAACCTTTTGCCCGTTACCGGGTTAATTAAGCCAGCCGCGGTGCGCGATGCGGTGTGCGTAAGGCAAGGGTCAAGGAGTAAAACAGAGTGGCCTTGTTGAATAAGTCGCCAGCCCAACAAGCTACCGGCTAGCCCTTGGCCAATAATCAGGAATTCAACTTTTTTCTTAGGGGTCAATTTAGCCTTTTTTAAACTTGAATAGTGTCAGCGGTGCCTACCTTTCAATTAGGCTGGAATGGGCGGCTATTTGCAGTATCTAATAGGAATTATTTTTTCCAAACGCTATTTTGTGTTGCAAGGTAAAGCGTCTCCACTTTTTTCCTAGCCCAAGGTGTTTTGCGAAGAAACTTAAGGCTAGATTTAACAGATGGATCACTGATGAAACAACGAATGTTTATTTGCTGGCCTAAACTCTCCCAGCCATAATGTTCAACAAGGCTAGTAACAATCGCCTCAAGTGTAAGGCCGTGTAGAGGGTCTTTGTTAGTTTTTTCGCTCATTCCAATGTTGTCCATTCACGTAATAGGTGCTGATGTTACGCATTTGTAAGCGTTAATCAAGCGTGCCCAATATAAAATTGAGGCTTATTATGGTTAGTTAACTGTTTTTTCGGCCACAAACTGGGCTAGGCTCTTTAACTGATTATATAAGCTCTTCGAGCGCTTCTTGTGCCGTCAGCCAAGCCTCTTCGGTTTTGGCTAGTTGTTCATCAATGCTGCTCTTTTCATTAATAATGTCGGCTAATTGTTGCTTCTTATCTTGATGGTATAAATCGCTATCAGCCAGTTTGGCTTCAAGCTGTTGTTGTTTCTCCTGCAATTTATCGAGTTGTTTTTCTGCTTTTCTTAGGGCGTCGCGTAGTGGTTTTTGCTGTTGCCTGTTATTCGCTTGCTGCTGTTTTTGTTCTTTACGAGCATTAACGTTTTTGTCGCTAGAGGGGGCGCTGTCATTTTCTTTGGCTTGATTTTTTACCCAGTCGGCGTAGTCACCTAGGTCGCCATCAAAGGGTGTTATTTTGCCGCCAGAGACGAGTAAAAACTGATCAGTGATGGTGCGCAGCAAGTGTCGATCATGGGAAACAATAATCATTGCGCCACTAAACTCTTGTAAGGAGGCACTTAAGGCATGGCGCATTTCTATATCTAAATGGTTGGTCGGTTCATCAAGCAATAATAAATTAGGCTTTTGATAAACCAGAAGTGCGAGAGCTAGCCTTGCTTTTTCGCCTCCAGAAAAGGGCGCGATGGCTTCTAGAGTTTTGTCAGCATGAAAGCCGAAACCACCAAGAAAGTTTCTTAAATCACGTTCGGTGGTTTTTTTATCTAATCGCTGCAAATGCAATAAGGGTGATGCATTAGGATCTAATTGCTCTAACTGGTGCTGTGCGAAATAACCAACTTTAAGGCTTTCGGCACATTCAATGCTGCCGCTTGTTGGCTTGTTTTCTTCTGCGAGAAGCTTAATTAATGTCGATTTACCGGCGCCGTTTGGGCCTAATAATGCAAGGCGATCACCGGGTTTTATAGACAGAGACACATTATTTAAAATGACATTGTCGCTGTAGGCCAGTGTTGTCTTTTCAACTTTGATCAGTGGGTTTGAGACTCGTTCAGGCTTGAAAAACGCAAAGTGAAAAGGAGAGTCAATGTGTGCGGCAGAAATCAATTCCATCCGCTCCAGTGCTTTTAAGCGACTTTGTGCTTGTTTGGCTTTGGTAGCTTTCGCTTTAAACCGATCAACATAACTTTGAATATGTGCGCGTTCTTTTTGTTGTCGTTCAAAATTAGATTGTTGCTGCGCCAAGCGTTCAGCCCTAGCGCGTTCAAATTGAGAATAATTGCCGCTATAAAGCATCGCACTTTGTTGCTCAATATGTAGAATATTGCCGACAACGGCGTCTAAAAAGTCCCTATCGTGCGAAATAAGTAACAGGGTTCCAGCATAACTTTGTAACCACTCTTGTAGCCAAATAACGGCATCTAAGTCTAAGTGATTGGTTGGCTCGTCCAACAATAGCAGATCGGAGCGGCACATGAGCGCCTTTGCAAGGTTTAAACGTACGCGCCAGCCACCCGAAAAGCTGGTAACAGGGTTGTTTAAATCGGTGGCTTTAAAGCCCAGTCCATTCATTAAAATAGCTGCCCGCGAGTTGGCGGTGTAGCCTTGAATGGTTTCTAGTTCAGCATACAGCTCGGCGGCACGGTGGCCGTCGTGTTGTTCTTCTGCTTGGGCTATTTTTTGCTGAATATCGCGGAGTTCTTTATCGCCATCGATCACAAATTCAATAGCCGCTTGCTCAGTGGCGGTCAACTCTTGGGCAACGTGGGCAATCACAAAACCCGATTGAATAGAAAAATCACCGCTATCGGGCTGGAGACTATCTAACACCATCGCAAATAAACTGGACTTACCACAGCCATTGGCACCGCTAATGCCAACGCGCTGACCTGCGTGCACGGTAAAGGAAACATTCTCGAATAATACTTTAGTTCCTCGGCGGAGCGATACGTTGCTTAACTTCAACATGTTTTGGGTCGTACAGATGGGAAAGATGGCATTATACCTAAAGCCTGAGAGCGCTGCTTAAACGACAAGTAAGCACCGCCTAATTTGCTTCTGGTATTGATAATGTCATTGAATGTGAGCCGATTCGTTTAGCTGCGGATAGGCTTGTTTATGCGATAATTATATTTTTTATTAGCCCTTGAATTGATGAATCGCGCGCAATCTATTTTACAGTCAACGTTTGGTTACGACGCTTTTCGTGAGCCACAAGGTGAGATTATTCATGAGTTAGAGCAAGGGCGCGATGCCTTTGTGCTGATGCCCACTGGCGGCGGTAAGTCGCTGTGCTACCAAATTCCAGCCTTATTGCGTGATGGCACTGCGATTATTGTATCGCCATTGATTGCGCTGATGCAGGATCAGGTGGATGCGCTTAATCAACTGGGTATTAAAGCAGCCTATTTAAACTCAACACTCGATGTCGCTGAGGCGCGAGAAGTGGAGGCGCAATTATTAAATGGCGCTTTAGATTTATTGTATGTAGCGCCAGAAAGGTTGTTGAACCCTATTATGCTGTCGTTGTTGGAGCGCTGCCATATTGCCTTGTTTGCGATTGATGAGGCGCATTGTGTATCGCAATGGGGGCATGACTTTAGGCCAGAATATCAAAAGTTACGTGTGCTGCATGAGCGTTTTCCACAAGTGCCGCGTATTGCATTAACCGCCACAGCTGATCAACGTACGCGCGATGAAATTATTGCGCAATTACAACTTGAAGGGGCGCGGGTATTCATCAATAGTTTTGATCGGCCGAATATTCACTATGCTATTTCTGAAGGTAATAACCCGAAATTACGGTTGTGGCGCTTTATACAGGAAAATCATGCGCAAGATGCAGGCATTGTGTATTGCCTATCACGCAAGAAAGTAGAAGCGACTGCCGAATGGTTAACAGAACAAGGGCGTATCGCATTGCCTTATCACGCGGGCTTATCGCAAGAGCTTAGGCAAAAAAACCAACAGCGTTTTTTACGCGATGAAGGGGTGATTATTGTCGCTACAATCGCCTTTGGTATGGGCATAGATAAGCCGGATGTACGTTTTGTAGCGCACTTAAGTTTACCAAAAAGTATTGAGGCGTATTATCAAGAAACCGGTCGTGCAGGCCGTGATGGCGAGCCTGCAAATGCATGGATGGCGTATGGCTTGCAAGATGTATTGACGCTGCGACAATTTATGCAAAACTCCAATGCCGATGAGGCGCATAAACGTGTTGAGCATAATAAATTAGAATCTATGCTGGGGCTTTGCGAGCTGATTGCTTGTCGGCGGCAAGCCTTGCTAGGCTACTTTGATGAGCGTTTAGAACAGCCATGTGGTGCCTGTGATAATTGCACAACACCGCCTGAAAAATGGGATGGTTCTGAAGCGGCGCAAAAGATTTTATCGAGCATTTATCGTACAGGGCAACGCTTTGGCGTTAATTATATTATTGATGTCTTAATGGGCAAGGCTGATGACCGTATCCGGCAAAACCAGCACGAGCAGTTAAGTACCTTTGGCATTGGTAAAGAATTCTCAACGATGGAATGGCGAACTATTTTTAGGCAGTTGATAGCGCTTGGCTTTATTAATGTTGAAGCAGAAAGCCATGGCTCGCTAACACTGACAGAAAAATGCCGACCAGTGTTACGTGGTGAACAAAAACTGGCGCTAAGAAAGCAAACAAAAGAAGAAAAGCTGGCAACAGAAAAAAAGAAGAAAAGCCCTGTTCGCCCACAAGACGAGCCGTTATGGGACGCTTTACGAGCTTTGAGAACGCAACTAGCGGAAGACAGTGGTGTGCCGCCCTATGTCATTTTTCATGATGCAACCTTAATGGAAATGATTAAAAAGCGCCCGGTTGAGATTGGCGATATGCGGTATATCAGTGGCGTGGGTGATCAAAAAATAAAGCGTTATGGCCAGGTTTTTTTGGCAGAAATTGCAAAGTACCCGTTAGCAGAATTATTGAATAATCGGCTTAGCGCAACGGTTAATGAGACGCTCATGTTGTATCAAGAGGGTTTAGATATAAAGGCGATTGCAACACAGCGCGATATGAAAGAAAACACGGTATATGGACATTTAGCCGATGCAATTGAAGTAGGGCTACTGGATGTCAAAGAGGTACTCGATTTAGACGACAGTGAATATCAAGAAATCATCATGACTATAGAGTCTTTGGAAGATGAGTCAAAAGGCCGCATTAAACCTATCTATGAGGCCTTGGATGAAGAGTATGAATACGGCATTATTAAATGCGTTCAAGCCTCTATGTAAGGCAGGCTAACATTGTTAGCCTAGTTCATCATCAGCAATTGAATATTTTGGGTCTTCAATCACGTTAACTTCAATTAGCTTTCTAGCCTTGTGTAATAATTTGATGCACTCTGGGCTTAAATGACGTAAATGCAGTGTTTTGCCTTGCTTCATATACCGCTCTGCCAAGGCGTCAATGGCTTCAATGCCTGAATGGTCAGACACGCGTGAACGTGCAAAATCAACAATCACTTCTTGTGGGTCGTTAATGGGGTCAAACTGATCACGAAAGTGGTGGATTGAAGCGAAAAAGAGTGGTCCAGTTGGCTTATAGATCTTAACGCCATCTTTTTCTTCAATATCAAAGTGCATGTTTTTGGCATGTTTCCAAGCAAACACTAAGGTAGACATTAAGACTCCCACGACAACCGCAATGGCTAAATCAGTTAGCACGGTAACAACCGCAACAGTAATACCCACAAGCGTATCGGAAGTTGGGATGCGGCCCAATAAGCGGAAGCTGGCCCATTCAAATGTACCCAGTACCACCATAAACATCACGCCGACTAACGCGGCAACGGGGATCATTTCAATCAGTGATGAGCCAACTAAAATAAAGGCGAGTAAGAATAGCGCAGCAGAAATGCCTGAGGCGCGTCCACGGCCGCCAGAATTAATATTGATCATGCTTTGACCAATCATCGCGCAGCCACCCATACCACCAAAAAAACCGGTAGCCACATTGGCAACGCCTTGACCAATGCATTCTTTATTTCCACGGCCACGTGTCTCAGTTATCTCATCAATCAGAGTTAAGGTTAATAAAGACTCAATTAAACCAATGGCAGCAAGAATCAGCGCATAAGGGAAAATAATTTTCAGCGTTTCAAGATTTAGCGGCACGCTAGGGAAATGGAATTGCGGTAAGCCGCCAGCAATAGTCGCCACCGGATCGCCAGTCATATCGACAAGCACATCTTGAACGGTACGTAAGTCCATATCTAAGCCAATAGAAATGGCAACGATGGTTAAGATCGCAGCCAATGATGATGGAATGGCCTTCGTTAATTTGGGTAAGAAATAGATAATGGCCATGGTCAGTGCCACCATGCCTAACATTAATGTCATCTGCTCACCTTGTAGCCAAGCAAGCTCGCCGGTGACCGGATCAAGGAATTGAAATTGTTGCAGCTGGGCCATAAAAATAACAATCGCTAAACCATTCACAAAGCCTAACATCACAGGGTGTGGCACTAAGCGAATGAATTTTCCTAAGCGAAAAACTCCAGCCAGCACTTGTAAAACACCCATTAAGACAACGGTTGCAAATAGATATTCAACCCCATGAGTTGCCACCAAGCTCACCATAACAACAGCCAGTGCGCCGGTTGCGCCAGAAATCATTCCCGGACGGCCGCCAATAGCGGCGGTAATTAAACCGACCATAAAAGCAGCATATAAACCGACTAAGGGTTCAACCCCTGCTACGAAAGCAAAGGCAACGGCTTCGGGTACTAGAGCTAGTGCAACGGTAAGGCCAGAAAGAAGGTCACTTTTTAGGCTTTGAGAACGAGAAAGGATAAGTTGAAACATAGGGATTTGCAGACAGTTATATAAGGAGCATTAACATAATGGAAACATTCAATCGAACATTATAGCAGAGAGTGTGCATTTGCAGCATTCATTAAAGCGTCAAGAAATTGTTATAAAACGTTCATAAACAAAGATTATTCTAGCGATAAATTAAAAACTAAATAGTGATATGAACTAGGAAAACCCTCATGAAAACGGATCAAGGTTTGATGCCATCGCTAATGCTTTATAAGCACGTTTTTGCTGGCTAGCCCTCGAAAATTTTAGTAAAAATAACGGACGATTAAGCAGTATGCTAAATATTGAGCAAACAATAGAGCAAAAATTCCCAAATTTTGAGCAACGTGGCTCATGGTTTAAAAAACCAACGGTTGGTTTTTTAAAAAAACTGATGCATGAAAATGAAGTGAATCAATTCCTAGAAGATCATCAAGATGACGAGGGGTTTGATTTTATTGATCAAGTATTTGCATTTTTTAACTTTAGTTACTCAGCATCACACAGTGACAGGGCTAATATCCCCGCCAGTGGCCGCGTAATTATTGTTGCTAATCACCCACTGGGTGCGCTCGATGGATTATCGTTATTAAAGCTTGTTGGTGAGGTGCGCCGCGATGTAAAAATAGTGGTTAATGACATGTTAATGGAGTTTAAGGCGCTAGACAGTCTATTATTACCCGTTGATAATTTAAGAAAATCAACGCAAAAGAGTAGTATTTCGCGTATTTTGCAGAGTTTAAATAATGAAGAAGCCGTTATTATTTTTCCTGCAGGCGAAGTGTCAAGAATGAGACCGAACGGAGTACGTGACGGAAAATGGTCGAGCGGATTCTTAAGTTTTACTAAGAAAACCCAAGCTCCTATTTTGCCAATTTACGTTAAGGCGCGGAACTCATCTCTTTTTTATAGCAGTTCAATGTTCTACAAGCCTTTATCAAGCATGTTGTTAGCGCATGAGGTTTTTAATAAAAACTCGAAAACGATAAGCTTCAAGGTGGGCGCTCCCATCCCATACCGTTTTATAGATAGTTTGCCATTAAAACGTAAAGAAATTGCGCGATTGGTTCGTCGCCATGCTTACTTGCTAGGTAAAGGAAAAAAGAGCCTGCTGGAAACAGAACAGACCATTATTCACCCGCGTGATCGAAAGGCCCTGAAAAATGAGTTAAAAGAGGGTGAGTTACTGGGCGAAACAGCCGATGAAAAGAAAATATACTTATTTGATTATCGACCGGACTCTGCGGTCATGAATGAAATTGGGCGCTTAAGGGAAATGACTTTTCGGCGTGTCGGTGAAGGCACAGGCAAAAGCCGAGATCTTGATCGGTATGATAAGCATTATCGCCATATTATTTTGTGGGATGAGCAAGAACTTGAAATTGTAGGCTCTTATCGACTCGCTGAAGTAAAACGCTTAATGGATTTAGACAAGGGTCGAGGCATTTATAGCCAAGAACTTTTTGACTATAACATGCAGAAAGTTGCTCCTTATTTTGAACAGGGTATAGAACTTGGCCGTAGTTTTGTCAGCCCTAAGTATTGGGGTAAACGCAGCTTAGACCACTTATGGTATGGCATTGGCGCCTACCTTAGGAAGTACCCATCAACACGCTACTTATTTGGCCCTGTTAGCTTAAGTGATGCTTACCCTGAACTAGCTAAAGCGTTGATTGTGACGTTCTATCAGCATTACTTTCCTGATGCCGATTGCTTAGCCACCTCTCGAACGCCCTATATTATGAGGCCAGAAATAAAAAAGCAGGTGGCAAATGTGCTGACTGGCAATAATCAAAGTGACGACTTTAGAGTCATGAAAGAACACTTAGCGCATATGAATGTCACCGTACCAACCTTATACAAGCAATACGCCGATTTATGTGATGAAGGCGGTGTTCGCTACATTGATTTTAATGTAGATGCGAACTTTGGACACTGTATAGATGGGCTGATCATGACCGATATGCATAAACTAAAAGCTAAAAAGCGTTTACGTTATGTAGGCGGTTAATGCTACTAACCGCTCTACAAGAGTAGACATCCGTTTTAATTAGCGAACCTTCCGTGCTTTAGCCGGGCGGCCTTTAATTTTCCCATTGGCGAGGTAGTTCAGTGCTTGTCGCACAGCCTCATGTTCAAGCGCCACATAACTGGAGCGGTCAAAAATATCTATTTTGCCGATTTGCTTGCCTTCTAAGCCAGCATCGCCGGTTAGTGCCCCTAAAATATCGCCGGGGCGAATTTTATCTTTACGGCCGCCATCAATTTGAATGGTAACCATTGGCGGGTAGAGCTTGTAGCTACTATCGCGGTCCAACGATAAAGGGCTATCTATTAAACAAGGTTTGTGTTGATATTCTTCAATTGCTTTCACACGCACTTGCTCATGTTCAGCAAATAAGCTCATGGCGAGCCCAGTTTCGCCGGCACGGCCGGTTCTTCCGATACGATGCACGTAAATTTCAGGATCGCGAGGCAGTTCGTAATTGATGACCATGCCGATGGATTTAATATCGAGCCCACGAGCAGCCACATCGGTTGCAACCAGTACGGAGCAACTATTATTAGCAAAGCGAACCAGTACTTGGTCACGCTCACGCTGGTCAAGGTCGCCGTGTATCGCTAATGATTCAATATTATGCTCGCGTAAAAACTCAGCCATCTCACTACACTGCGCCTTGGTATGGCAAAAAACAACGGCTGTATTTGGGTGGTAGTGCTCAAACAGTGCAAGCAACGTATTATTACGCTCGTGTTTTTTAACTTGGTAGAACAACTGCTCAATCACATTTTGTTGATGATCTGATTCAACGGTGATGGCGACAGGGTCACGTTGAATAGAGCGGCACATGGCCTTAATTTCATCTGGGTAAGTGGCTGAAAAGAGTAATGTTTGACGAGACTTAGGCGTGTGCCCAATGATATCTGTCATCACGTCGGCAAAGCCCATGTCTAGCATTCTATCGGCTTCGTCTAATACTAAGGTTTTCAACTGACCGATATTTAAAGTACGTTTTTTCAGATGATCCTGAATACGGCCGGGTGTACCCACCACAATATGTGCGCCATGTTCTAATGAACCGACTTGTGGTCCAAAAGGTTTGCCTCCACACAGCAGTACCAGTTTTATATTAGGCACACTACGGGCGAGTTTACGAAGCTCTTTACCGACTTGATCGGCTAATTCTCTGGTAGGGCAGAGTATTAAAGCCTGAGTGCCAAAAAATCGCGGATTTATTTTTTCCAGTAAACCAACCCCAAAGGCAACGGTTTTGCCGCTACCTGTTTTAGCTTGGGCAACAACATCCTTGCCTTTTAAGACCTGAGGCAGGCTTTGGGCTTGTATGGGTGTCATCTGTTGATAGCCTAGGCTCGCTAAGTTTTTAAGCTGAGCAGGGGCAATGGCTAACGTGGAAAAGTTTTTATTTGGCATGAGTTTTTATTTTTCAGTTAATGCGGTGCCTGAGAAACTGACGCCACCCCAACTATGTTGCATAAAGTTACGAATATTTTGGTGATCATCCGCATCAGGGGTGTTGAGAACATCTTGGTAGTAATGCCCGAAACAGGCAAGGGTTTGCTCTTGCGTGAAGTCATTGAGCTTTGCAAAAGCAAATAATTTGCAGGTAATATCATTGGTGCCGGCTGCATTAGAGACCTCTCCATTTTTAAAATCCACAGGGTGGTAATCATAGAGGGTGTCGATCAGCTCAATGACGGTTTCAACATCAATAGAAGGGTTGTTTTTGATAGCTTCAATACGGTTCATTGGTTTCTCCTTGTTAAGCACGTGACATAAATTTGCCGGTGCTGGTATTTATTTTTATAAATTCGTCAGTGTCGATATATTCCGGCACTTGAACTTCTAGCCCAGTGGTTAGCGTAGCTGGTTTGGTTCGAGCAGAGGCTGAGGCACCTTTTAAACCGGGCGCGGTATCCACTATTTGTAAGCTAATAGTGGCCGGTAATTCAATAGCAACCAGGGCTTCTTCTAGTAAAATACCCACTAGGCTATCGAGCCCTTCGCTTAGGTATTTAACTTGCTCTTCAATGTCTTCGCCGTCTAATGTGTATTGGTCATAGGTATCTAAATTCATGAAGGTATAGGCGTTACCATCTTGATAAGAAAATTGTAAATTGGCTTTTTCGCAATCGAGATCCTTCAGAAAGTCATCACCTTTTAACGTTTCATCACGTTTTTGCTTGGTTTTAAGGTGATTAAAGCGAACTTTATAAAGGGTAGAAGCTCCACGAGATGATGGATTGCGTACGTCGATACTTTTAACCGCATAAGGTTCGTCATTGACTTCAACAACCATTCCGCATTTTAAATCGCTGGCTTTAGGCATGTGTGTTCCATGTGTTTGATTAGGCGTAATTATACGCCAACATGAAAAGCGCAATGGAAAACTCTTCTGTTTGATTTACTGATTACTAAGGTTTGTTAAACGGTCTTAAATAGACAGGAAATCGATAGCGCCCTTTTTTGGTTAGGCCATAATATTTAAACGTGATTTGACTGCCTATAAGGGGCGGGTTAGTTCTGTCTTTATTTGAAAAACCAGAACCAATGGTTAACTGTTTGCCCTGTGAAGTCAGGCAGAGTATAGAGCCCATTTTGCCTTGATATTGTCCTTTTCCGGGGAGGACTTTTAGCACGGTACATTCTGTGTCGGTGTATTCCTTTAGTTTCAATGCTGAAGATAAACGACCTGTTTGATAGGCTTGATTAGGGTCCCTAACCACAACGCCTTCAGCTTGGTTAGCAGTAATAGAGTGTAAAAAGCGCTGTAATTGTTTTTTATTGTTAACGGTTGTTTGCTGAATGATCTGAATGTACGGCGTAGGGTTCTTATCTAGATAGTTTTGTAAAACCTGTAGCCGTTTATGTAAATTACCTGTTTGATTGGGCACATCAAATATTTGATGGGTGATGTGTTTCCATCGTTCACCAGCATGTTGGCTGTTAACAATTGAGCTGATGTTTTCAAAGTCGGCTCGCTGGGTCCATAGTTCGCCATCTATTGGGAAAGGTGGGTAGTTCTGGGTAAACCATGCTGGTGGGCTAAGTATTTTTCCCCCTCGACTAATGAGGTTTTTTCCATCCCAATAGCCGCGCACACCATCGAGTTTTTCGCTCATAAGCCAACCCGTCACAGGAATATCTTGATGGTAGTTTTTAAGTAAAAATATAGCCGGTTTAGCTGCGTAAGCAGTTAGCGATATAAGGCTTATTAATATAAAAAAGATCCGTTTTTTCATGTTCCATTGCTTCCTAGCGTTGGTGATATTGATGTATGGACGATGATTCTGCCCATATACTCTAGTATTTATAGTAGATACACTGCAAGTGAGGTTGTTTCTGTTTAGCAAGATATAGCTGTATATATGAAATATTACAACCTTGATCGGCTGTGTACTTGGAATGGGGGTATTGATTAATTATGAAAAATCTCTAATTAATGTGCCTTGTTTGAGTTACCAGTACAAGCGTATGAAAAATACACTTTCTACGTTATTATTTAGTTTGCCTGACAATTAACTCAAGGTCCAAATGAACAGATCCTCCTTAAGAATCAATCCGCTATGGAAAACGTATTTTTTTATTGCTTCAATGTCTGTTTTATTTACTGCAGCGGCTACTTTTGTTGACTATCAACGCATTGAGGAGAGTGCTAGAAATGAGCTTAAATATTCGAATGCCCTTGTCACGCACTCAATTCATAATTTGCTCGATAAGCAGGAGCTATTGTTAGACGCACTAGGTAAGAAACTAGTAAAAGCAGGCATTATGAATAAAGCTAAGTCATCCACTCTACTGGATGCTATGTTGAAGAGTAATCCTGAGTTAGCAGGCCTAGGGCTAGCGCTTCCTTCCGGTCAGCTGATTGTAACGAGCTCGAACTTTTCCTCAGGCAAGCTACCAAACTTGTTAGATAAAGAAGATACGCGTAAATCATTTAAGGCAGCCCGGCATTCGGATGAAATGGTGATGGGCCGGACCTATTATATGACATCCTTGAAGCAGTGGCTTATCCCATTAAGAAAACGAATTTTAGATGCAGATGGGCGCGTTGTCGCCGTTATGACGAGTGGTGTTAAATTAAGCTTCTTAAAAAAAATGCTGGCTGACCAATCAAGTGTTCCTGGTGCAGATGTGACCCTTATTAGTGATGAGTATTATCGTTATTACGTTTCATATGCTGACGAAAGTGATTACGACTACTTATTTAAAATGCCTGTGTCGGAGCAAATTATCCAGCATTTTACGGAGGGTATGATAGATCAAGTTGGTTATAACTTCATCAAAGGTGAGGGCAGCGGCAAACCTGTAGTGTTGCAGACAAAAAATTACCAAGGGGAAAAGGTTATAACGTCTTTGTCTTATAATGATAAATACCACTTCTTTTCAGCTACAAGCCTTAATAAAACGCTTGTATTAAATAAATTATGCCAGAGGCTTGCTTGGTATATCTCCCTCTTGTTGCTTTTCAACCTCACTTTGTACTTTCTTTTTAGGATGAATATTTCTAGTCAAGGTAGGTCGAAAAAAGCACTTGAGTTTCAAGCGACGCACGACCAATTAACAAAACTACCGAATAGACGCTATTTGTTAGAAAGTTTTGATGCATGGAAACAGAAACATCCAAAGGGCTTCGCTATTTTTTTTATTGACCTTGATAACTTCAAAGGGATTAATGATTTATACGGGCACTCTATAGGAGATCAGGTATTACTTGAGGTTTCCGCTCGAGTAACAGCCAACTTTGATGATTGCCTGTGCATTAGACAAGGAGGAGATGAGTTTATTGTTCTTACACGCTCACGTGACAACGTACACAACCTTAACTTATGCCGACACTTTTTAACTCAATTGAATAAGGCCTTTGTGCTGGATGGGCTTGAGTTTTCTATTCAAGCGAGTATAGGAGTGGTAAAACACTCCAAAGATGGGGATAAGCTGGATGAGTTATTGAGTAAAGCGGATATGGCAATGTATGAAGCTAAAAGATTGCGGTGCGGCTTCTTTTCTTACTCCGAAGGCTTGCAAGAAAAAATGCAACGCACAGCCATGATTGAAAAAGAACTGCTTCATGCGGTAGAACGAGAAGAGCTCTTTGTCGTGTATCAGCCACAGGTTGATGCTTATTCAAAAGAAATTATAGGGGTTGAAGCGTTGTTGCGTTGGGATAACCCAAGTTTAGGCTTAGTTCCTCCTGATGAATTCATTATGATAGCCGAATCAATAGGGCTTATTCATGAGATTGGTTTATTTGTATTTGAAACGGCACTGGCCGAATTTATTAGTGTTTGTCGTTCAGTTCAAAAAAATAAGAAGAAATTACGCTTGTCGATTAATGTGTCGGTTCAGCAACTTTTTCACCCAGCTTTCTTGATGTCTATATTCCAGCTACAGAGACGACATGATTGCTCTAGTATAGAGCTGATGATTGAAGTGACAGAGAGTTTGTTCATCGAAGATGTTGGGCAGGCAAAAAAAATTCTTTTAGCATTAAAGGAAAAAAACATCCTCACCTCTTTAGATGACTTTGGTACGGGCTACTCATCCTTAGGCGTACTGAGCGGGCTGCCCATTAGTGAGCTGAAAATAGATAAAGTGTTTGTTGAGAATATCCTTAATAACAATCAAGACCTCCAGTTAATAAAAAGTATTATTAAGCTTGGGAGCGGCCTGGGCATGTCGGTTATCGCTGAGGGTGTTGAGGAAGTGGAGCAAGTGGACGTTTTAAGTGAAAATGGTTGTGACCTTTTTCAGGGGTATTACTTTTCAAAACCACTTAATAAAAAGGATCTTATTGTATTTATGTCAAAGTGAGCACGGGCTATATTAATAGCCCATCGTGTATGAGATGAATGACTTTTGGTGATTAGAAAGGATAAGGCTGAATGCTAAACCAATGAAGCCATCACAGCTAAAGAGGACGCCAACCTTTAAATTAAACGTTATGTGTATCTAAAAGGCATGCTGTGATATGAAAGTCTCTTTTACTAAATTGTATATCTACTTTTCATGGTTATCTCTTCCTATATACTTTTTAGCATCTAAGGTAATTAGGTATCGCCACATGCTCTTGTGTAGCCCGTTTATAAGCATGTTTAGGTTGCTGGCAGCTATTAAATTGATAGGGCTTCATCAACCGATCTGCACGATAACGGCTAAGCGGCTGTTTTCTATTCAGTAAGACCTGTAGTAAGACAATAAAAAAACACTAACGTCAACGTTTGGCTTGAGTTAAAAGTTTATCGAGTTGATTTGCAAATACTTGTCGGTCGGTATTATTTAAAGGCGGTGGGCCGCCACCAATTTCTAAGCCACTGGAACGCATGGTTTCCATAAAGTCGCGCATATTAAGACGGTCTTTAATGTTTTCTTTTGTGTATAGCTCACCACGCGGGTTTAAGGCCGTGCCACCTTTTTCTATGACATCAGCAGCTAACGGAATGTCGCCAGTAATCACTAAGTCTCCCGCTTGCATTCGTTTAACAATTTCATTATCGGCCTCATCAAAACCCTGATTAACGCGTAAAAAAGAAATATAAGCAGAAGGCGGCACCCGGATGGCTTGGTTGGCCACCAAGGTCATTTGAGTGTTTGTGCGCTCTGCGGCGCGGAATAAAATGTCCTTTATGACAACAGGGCAGGCGTCGGCATCTACCCAAATAGTGTTAAGCATCGTTATTATCGCTTCTTAGTGATCGTGAGCGGCAGCGGCTGCATTGGGCAGCCGAATTCGTTCAACCATATTCTGTACACTTTGAGGCGGTGCAGGCGTTAGGCTGGACACAATAAAGGCGACGGAGAAGTTCAAGCACATACCAATCGCACCAATGCCTTCCGGTGAAATACCAAACAGCCAGTTTTCAGCGGTATTAGCCGCCATTGGCTCTATAAAAATGCCTTTAAAATAAATGATATAGCCCATCGTGAACACCAGCCCGGTGAGCATGCCGCAAATGGCGCCGTATTTATTCATGCGCTTACTAAAAATACCCATAATCAGCACCGGGAACAAGGACGATGCAGCTAAGCCAAAGGCAAACGCAACGACTTGAGCAACAAAAGCGGGTGGGTGCAAGCCTAAATAACCAGCAACGAGAATCGCGAAGGCCGAGGTAATTCGACTAGCGCGTAATTCATTTTTCTCGCTGATCTTGTGCATAAAGGTGCTTTTTAATAAATCGTGCGAAATACTGGCGGAAATAACTAATAATAAACCAGCAGCCGTGGATAAAGCAGCGGCAACACCACCAGCAGCGATTAATGCAATGACCCAATTGGGTAATTGGGCGATTTCTGGGCTAGCCAGTACCATAATGTCGCGATCAACGTAAATTTCATTAGCAAATGGTGCGTTATTCACTACCTTGCCTTCAGACGGATTAGTAATGATGCGTTCACCTAAAGCGCCACGTTGTTCAGCATCGAATACAGGCTTTCCTTCGCCGGCAAACGCCTTGCCTGCAGCGTATTGCAATTTACCATCGCCGTTATGATCAAACCAGCCGAGTAAGCCTGAGCTTTCCCACGTTTGGAACCAACTGGGCATATCAGTGTAGGCGGTGCCGGCGTTATCAGGTCCATTAATACTGTTGATAATGCTTAAACGGCTTAAGGAGCCAACAACTGGCGCGGTGGTATATAACAAGGCGATAAAAATAAGCGCCCAGCCAGCCGATTTTCTTGCATCAGAGACTTTAGGAACGGTAAAAAAGCGCACAATAACATGCGGTAAACCAGCCGTGCCGACCATTAAGGCTAAGGTAATAGCGGCAACGTCGATCATTGATTTATCGTTAAACGGCTCGGTGTAGGCACCAAAGCCTAAATCAAGTAGTGTTTTATCCAAGGCATCTAATAAAAACCCAGAGCCATCTGACATTTGACTGCCAAACGCAATTTGTGGAATAGGGTTGCCTGTAAATTGTATGGCCATAAAAATAGCCGGTACAGAATAGGCAAACATCAACACAATATACTGTGCAACCTGCGTGTAGGTGATGCCTTTCATGCCACCAATGACCGAATAGATAAACACAATGCCCATGCCAAGGTATAAACCTTGATCTATAGGTAATTCTAAAAAGCGCGAAAAGACGATACCAACACCGCGCATTTGCCCCGCGACATAGGTAAAAGAAATAAAAATTAAACACAGAACAGCAATGACACGAGCGGCACGTGAATAATAGCGATCACTAATAAATTCAGGCACAGTAAATTTGCCGAATTTACGTAAATATGGCGCCAGTAACATGGCAAGAAGTACATAGCCACCTGTCAAACCCATTAAATACACACCGGCTTCGTAGCCTAAATATGAAATTAAACCAGCCATTGAGATAAACGACGCCGCTGACATCCAATCAGCTCCTGTCGCCATGCCGTTAACGATAGGGTGAACACCTTTGCCAGCAATATAAAAATCGCCTGTTGTTTTTGCATTGGCCCAAATAGCAATGCCGATATACAGCGCGAATGTGGCCCCAACTACTAAGTAAATAAGTGTTTGTAATTCCATATCAATCATCCACGCCGTATTTAGCATCTAGTGCGCTCATTTTTTTAATGTAATAAAAAATTAAAAAAACAAAAGAAATAATGGAGCCTTGCTGAGAAAACCAAAAGCCTAACTTAAAGCCAGCAAATTCAATGCTATTAAGTGGCTCAACTAAAATGATGCCGAACACAAAAGAGACAAGAAACCAAATAAATAGCAGCTTCAAAATGAGACGAATATTATCCGTCCAGTAATGGTCAGTATTAGCCGACATAACACCCCTCCAAGTTATTTTTAATGACACCGTGTGTGAATTGATTGGTGTGTATCCCCTTTGTAGGGTAAGTGTTTTTATTGTGTTGTATTATTGAGGATTAAGCGGTGCGATGCAATGAATGAAGAGAATGTCATCACTGGAATGTTTCTCTCATCATTTTGGTAGACGTTTTAATGGCGGAACCTGCAATATAGCAAGGCGCAATTTAGAGTAAAACGAACCAACAGATGGCTGTTATAACAAGGGTGCCAAGCAAGTTTAATATAAAGCCTTCTTTTGCCATCTGATCACCATGGATGTACCCACTACTAAACACAATGGTGTTCGGGGCAGTAGCAACAGGGAGTATAAAGGCGCAGCTGGCGCTGAATGCGGCGGGAACCATTAATAATAAGGGGTCAATGTCAGCGTTAATGGCGGTGGCGGCGAGTATGGGCATCAGCATGGCTGTGGTGGCGGTATTGCTGGTCGCTTCGGTCATAAAGGTCACGCTTAACGCAATAATGGCTATCATCACTATAAGGCTAAAGGCGGTGACAGCGGATAGTTGTTCACCTAGTTGGTTGCTTAGACCCGAGGCAACAAAAGCTTTGGCCAGACAAATGCCTCCGCTAAACAATAATAAAATACCCCAAGGTATTTGCTGAGCTGCTTTCCAGTCTAAGAGTTTTTGCTTGTTGCCATTTGGGGTAATAAATAAGACGATAACGGCCAGTAATGCGATAGATGCATCATTAGCGTGCGGTAAATTTAGCCAACCACTCCAACCACCAAAAGGCTCTCGGCGAGTGATCCATAGCAACGCGGTAAGCCCAACGACAAGTGTGACTCGTCGTTCGTGTGTTGTCCATGCGCCCACAGCAGGTAAGGAAAATTCGCCTGTACCCTGTAGGTGTCGGGTGAGCCAAAGCCAGACGATGGGAATAAAAGTGATTACTAACGGTAGCGCCCAGCTCATCCATTGGGTAAAGCTAATTTGCAAGCCGGTGTTCTCTTCATAAACCTGCATGAAAATTAAATTTGGAGGGGTACCAATGGGTGTGCCGATGCCACCGATGCTGGCAGAATAAGCGAGGCCTAGTAATAAAGGAATGGCTAGCTTTTTATTGTCAGTGCTATCAACGACGGCTAGCACAACGGGAAGTAGCATGATCGTTGCAGCTGTATTGGAAATCCACATGCTAAGTGTGGCCGAGGCGACCATAAACCCCAATACTAATCGTTTCGGGTTGTTGTTACCAAACCAATGGACCATGGTAAGTGCTATACGGCGATGAGCGCCACAATGAGAAATAGCCGTAGACAGTAAGAAGCCGCCTAGTAATAGTAAGATAAGCTTATTGCCATAAGCGGCAGCTACTTGCTCACTTGTTAAGACGCCTGTTAGTGGAAAAATAGCAATTGGTAACAGTGACGTGATGGGGATCGGCACTGGTTCAAAAATCCACCAAGTAATACACCAAACAGCGATAGCTGCTGTAATGATAAGAGGCTCAGGCAGCTTTCCATGAAAGCTGAAAAACAGCACACAAGATAGAATTGGGCCAGCGATTAAGCTTAAGGTTTTTAACGATAAGGGCGAGGTCAATGTATAGATATTAGGCTGATTAGTGACTGAGGATTAGTTTGTTATTAGGGAGCGTCGCCGAGGGCTTTGCTATATGGTAGCCTTGAGCATAATCAATATTATACGATGCAAGCAAATCTAAAATGGTTTGATTTTCAACAAACTCAGCAATGGTTTTTAATCCAGATAGTTGGGATATTTCAGACACTGCTTTAACAAACACTTGATCCTCCTTATGTTTTTCAAGTGTTTGAATGAAGGAGCCATCTATTTTTATATAATCAACGGGTAATTGGCGTAGGTAAAAGAAGGACGCATAGCCAACGCCGAAGTCATCAAGTGCAAACTTAGCACCGGTTTCCTTGATATCGTTCATTAGGTTGACGGCTGTATTGATGTTCGCCACAGCGGTGGTTTCGGTGACTTCTATGATTAGTTTTTTAGCGTTAATATCGTGCTGCTTGAGCCCCTCTTTAAGGGTGCTGATAAGGAGGGTATTGTTAAAAGCTTTGCCCGACAGGTTAATCGATAGTTTTAAAGGGTTGTTTTGTGTCTGTAAGAAACGTAATGTTTCAAAGGCCAGCTGTAAAACAGCTAAGTCAATTTGGTTGATGAGTCCAGACTGTTCGGCAATGGGGATGAAGCTGTTAGGCATAATAATTTCACCGTCCAAATCGATCATTCGAACGAGAGCTTCAGCATGAGAGATTTGATTAGTTTTAATATCTAAAATTGGTTGAAAATGTAGGCAAAGCCGCTTATCTGCAAGAGCCGCTTCAATTTTTTCTTTCCATAAAATGCGTGTTTTTAGTAATTCTTTGGTTTGTTCTTTTTGGGAGTATAGGTGTGACTTACTACGGCCGCTTTCTTTAGCTTGGTACATTGCGATATCGGCATTTGACATAAAATTCTGAACAGTCAAACCATATTCGGGGAACATAGCGATACCAATACTGGCGCTAATATTATGTTGCGTGCCATTGTATTCAAATCGCATTAAACGCAGTTTTTCTATAATTTTTTGAGCGAATTGAGTGGCGCCATGAGCATCAATATTGGGTAACAGTAAGGCAAATTCATCGCCCCCTAAGCGAGCTAAGATATCGGATGAGCGGATAGTTTGTTGTATGGTCTCAGCGACTTGTTTTAATAAAAGGTCGCCGGCGCCATGGCCACTGGTGTCATTAATGTATTTAAACTGATCGAGATCTAAATAAAGAATAGCGCCGTTGCTTCTATAACGTTGAGAAATCTTTAATTGCTGCTCAAACTCAAGTTGGAAGCGGCGGCGATTAAAGAGCTTGGTGAGAGAGTCATGGTCTGCGAGCCAAACAAGGTTTTGTTCTTTTTCTCTAATTAACTGACTGCCTTTTTCTAATTGATCAATCACCATAGTGGCTGATTGCTCGAGTGTGACTAACTCGTCTTGAGTTTTATATTTATGCCTACGCGTTTGTTGCAAATAGACTCTTGCTTGATGGAAGTTCCCTTTAGATAGAGCAGGCAATGCATTGCTGACCGTTATTAATCGATGAGTAGCCTTCAGCAAAATAGGTAAAAGAATCACAACAGAGGCGATTAGCGCCAGTAAGATGGCATAAAGCGCTTCTTTTTTAGATTGCTCAATTAAGAGATAGTCTTCAGAAAGGTCGGTAGCGATTAGAAGCTGTGGGCTATTTGAATGAGAAGGCTCGACTAAATTAAACAGGCGTAAGCTAAATTGCTGCTGCCCTAGATCTAAATGACTGCCGTTGGTATCGGCAAGGTTTTGCTCTGGGTGGGCCTTATAAAAATTTGTAAGAAGTTGCTTAAGCTTATATGGGTTAGTACTAGCCACAATATTGAGCGGCCCGTATTCATTGTCCTCAGTAGTTGAAGAGCGGCTTAGGATGGCGATATCTGTACGTGTTGCTTCTTTAAATGTAATGATAATGTCGGCCAACGAGCGAACAAAGACAAATAAAGCGTTCTGCTCGCCCATTGAATCAGCAAGGACAGGGATGTAGACAATTTGGTAGCATTGGATTTGGCAAAATAGCTTATAACTGGGTTTTTCTAGTCTTAGGACGTTCGTTAAGTCTTCATTGGGTATGACCGCCGTCACGTTTGACCCCCAGAGTGCCTTTAGTTGGCTTTCTTGGTTGTAAAACGATATAGACACTAAGCCCCAGTTGGTTTGTAGGCTCCCCCATTGCTGAGTGATAGCTTTAATAGCCTGTTCTTCAAACTGAGTGGGAGTGTTGCTACGCTGTGTGGTGTTCAATTCTGCTATTTGTTCGATAAGCCTTGCAGATTGGCCGATGAGTGCTTTAACGATAGATAATTGGTATTGTTGTTCCTGATGATGCTGGCGTTCAAACTGCTCAGTAATTTGCTTATAACTGGTGCCATATTGGATGGCGTGGGTAATGCTGAGCAACAGGCCGAAAAGTAATAGAGCTTTCCATTTGATGCTAAAAAATAAGTTATTTTTTCGACGCATAAGATTTTGGCTGCTTTGCTAATTAAATTAGAAGCGATACGAGACTTGCAGCGCAAACAGGCTCCAATGCTTTTTTGTGGCTAGTCGGTCTGGGTTGTCGGCAAACGACAAAATGGCGGTGCCATTGAGGCGATGATACTCTGCTTGAATCATCCATTGGCTTGAGGGGCTCCACTCTAGGCCGAGCATATAATCTTTAGTAAAAGCAGCACTGCGAAGTGAATTAGGTACGCTGGTTCTACCGTTTCGGTTATCTTTGTCTAAGAATAAAGCATCATAACGCGCATAGCCTTTCACACGGTTGGTGAAATAATAATCCCCTTGAAGGTAGTAACTTTCAGTTACTGGCGATGCATCAGGGTAGAAAGGGCCAAAGTTTTTGAAAGTATTTTCTTGTCTAAGGTATTCCCCAGTTAAGGTAATATCGCCAAAACGTTGTTGGGCAGACAAGATAAACTGTTCAAAATCTAAATCACCATTGTCAAAAAAGTCGCCTAGCCCGCTGGGTTTGTACTCCATATCAGCATTCGCATAACTAAATGCTAAACGTGTTGCGCCACTGATACTTTCATAGCCAATTTTAGTGATGTAGCTAGGCATATTTTCTAAGTGGCCGGGGGCATCGAATGTCAAAATAGCGATTTCAAGCTCGTCTAAATCATCACCTAATTCTCCAGCATTAAGTTGAAACGAAAAGTAACCAATATCTAGAGTTTTATCGACATAAATTTGAGCACCATCGGTGCTTAGAAGTAGGTTACGAGAGCGTTCGTAGTTTATGCCGGGTAAGGTTATTGAAGGTCGTGTAAAGGCTACGTCACGCGTTTCATTATAAAAGCCAAAAGGGTTTTTGATGCGCCCTAAGCGAAGACCCATGCGCAGACTGTAACTATCTATAATCGTCCAGTCGATCAAGGCAAAATCGATCCCCGCTTCTTCGCTTACATCACCAGCATGTCGATATATCCCTTGTGCAGCTACTCGTATGTTATCTAGGGGGCGAAAGGAAACATTAATGCCAGTTTCTGTAAGGCCTAAGGTTCCACGGTGTTTACTACTTTGACCATATATATTATTTGCAGTAGTTAAAAAATAACCTTGACTCGCAAAGCCATGTATTTGAAAGTCGTCTAACGGCTCAAAAGAATGAGCGGGGCTGAAACTGGTTAGCAGTTGGCTACTAATAACCAGTAAAGCCCAGCAACGATGTTTAATCGATTTTAATAATACGCACATTATCATTTCCTTTGTTAGCGTAGCCAATGGCACCGGGAGAAGAAGAAATGGCTTTCAGCATTTCTTCTTCACTGTCGACGGTGATGGGGGCCTCCCCTGTGCCAGAATAAATGTTTCTATCCCATATACGCCTAAGTTTATAAGGGAAAACATGTAGGCTTGTTTTTGAAAATTGTTGATGAAGAGCGTTTTCATCGCTCAACACAAAAACTTTTATGGGGCGGCCACTGGGCCAATATAGGGTGCGCATGGTAAAGATGTTACGGGCTGCTGTAGCGGATAGCGTATCAACAGGTACGCTAGGGTGCGCAATAAGTTCAACCGCCTGAGAAAGGGGCGATAGTTGGCAAATAAGGCAAAATATAATAAAACGTACTCTTTCCATGAACACGGTTCTTGAAAGTATTAGTTTTCAGTGTAGTACGTTTTATAGATTTGGCAATGCTTGGCCAAAGGAAAGGGGTTAAAGCTTATTTTTTCCTTTTTTAGTAGTCAATGGTTTGTAACCTTGTTTAGTGTGCTTAGTAACAAACTTCTGCACACCTTTCTTTTTAAAGTTCTTTGTGCCAACAGGTTTGCTAGGTATTAAGCAGTTGGGGGCTTCGCCAATGAGGTGTTTTTTGCCAGATTTTAACAGTAAATCTTTGATGACCTTCCAGTTAGCAGGGTCATGATAACGAAGCAGTGCTTTGTGTAAACGACGCTGCTCAATCTTTCTGACGGTGTTCACTTTTTCGCTTTTATAGCTGAGGCCTTTAAGCGGGTTTCTCCCAGTGTGATACATCGCCGTTGCGGTGGCCATCGGCGATGGATAGAAGGTTTGCACTTGGTCGGCTTGAAATTTATTTTTTTTCAGCCATAAAGCTAGGTTGACCATGTCTTCGTCTTCGGTGCCAGGATGAGCGGCAATAAAGTACGGAATGAGATACTGTTTTTTCCCGGCTTTTTTGGTGAATTTCTCGAACATGGTTTTAAAGCGATCGTAAGTGCCAATACCCGGTTTCATCATTTTCGATAAAGGCGCTTGCTCAGTATGTTCGGGGGCAATTTTCAAATAACCTCCGACATGATGCGTTACCAGTTCTTCAACGTATTCAGGTGATTCTACTGCAAGGTCATACCGTAGGCCGGAGGCTATTAAAATCCGTTTAACACCTTTAATTTTTCGCGCTTTTTTATATAACTTAATTAACGGGTCGTGGTCTGTATTTAAGTTGTCGCAAATGCCAGGGTACACGCAAGAAGGTCGTCTACAGGCAGCTTCAATCTTGGGGTCTTTACAAGCAAGACGATACATATTAGCTGTTGGGCCGCCAAGATCAGAGATTGTGCCGGTAAACCCCGGTGTTTTGTCGCGAATGTCTTCAATCTCGTTCAAGATGGATTGTTCTGAACGATTTTGAATGATACGCCCTTCGTGTTCGGTAATGGAGCAAAAAGTACAGCCACCAAAACAACCGCGCATGATGTTGATAGAGAAACGGATCATTTCATAAGCGGGAATACGCTGGCCATCATATTTTGGGTGAGGGACGCGTTGAAAGGGCAAGCCAAATACCTCGTCCATTTCTTCGGTGGATAAAGGAATCGGTGGTGGATTTAACCAAACGTCTTTGCCGTCGTGGTTTTGTACTAATGCACGCGCATTGCCGGGGTTGGTTTCTAAGTGTAAAACCCGTGAAGCATGGGCGTATAAAACAGGGTCGCTTTTTACCTTTTTGTATGAAGGTAAACGTATAACCGTTTTAGCGCGATCAGTTTTGCTGTGCTTAGGTAAAAAACTGAGTGTGACGACTTGGCTGCCATCGTCGGAATCATTTGTATTGTTGACCTGACATTTTCCGCCGGTTGCTGCGGCTAATTCTTCATCTGACTGATAAGGGTTATTGTGTGGGTCAATTTTACCTGGCCGGTCAATGCGAGTGGAGTCAATGAGTGTCCAACCATCCGGTAATGTATCGCGGACGAACGCCGTGCCGCGAATATCCTTAATATTGGCGATGGCTTCATTTTGGGATAGTCGGTGTGCTAACTCCGCAATAGCTCTCTCCGCATTACCATAGAGTAAAATATCGGCTTGAGAGTCAATTAAAATGGAGCGCCTAACAGCATCATCCCAGTAATCGTAGTGGGCTATCCTTCGTAGGCTGGCTTCAATGCTTCCGAGTACTGTGGGGACATCAGGGAAGGCCTCTTTACATCGCTGTGTATACACAATAACGGCGCGATCTGGACGACGACCTGCCTGATCACCAGGTGTATATGCATCGTCTGAGCGGGCGCGTTTATCCGCAGTATAGCGGTTAATCATTGAGTCCATATTGCCGGCAGCAATACCAAAGAATAAGTTTGGTTTTCCTAGTGCCGAAAAATCTTTGGTACTTTGCCAGTCAGGTTGGTCGATAATGCCAACACGAAAGCCTTGTTTTTCCAGTAGTCGGCCAATAACGGCCATGCCAAAGCTTGGGTGGTCTACATAGGCATCGCCGGTGACGACGATAATATCGCAACTATCCCAACCTAGCGCATCCATTTCTGCGCGGCTTGTCGGTAAGAAAGGTGCTACGCCATAGCACTCCGCCCAATATTTTGGGTATGAGGATAAAGGTTCAGCCGTAGGGATCACAGAATAATGCCATGTTGTTTTAATAATGAACGAAGTCTTTCAACGCGACGTCGGTTAACACCAAAATCGTAATAACCTGTACGGGACGCTGAGCGTACATGAATAATTTGTTGCTCTATATTTATGATTAAATCGAGATCATCAACAAAACCAAAAACACGACTGGTGATTTCTGCATGAATATGGTTTTCATCATGGATAACAGCGATATTGTTGTCGAGCTGGTTAAGCACCTCTAGCAATCGCTGTTGATCAACTGGCTGATTTTGTTTTAATTTAAAGGGTGCAATAGCATGTTCGTCATCTGCTTTACTGGAGACGCAATTGGGTTTATCTGGGCAAGGTTTTAAAGAAGGCATGTTTGCGTATGCTGGTGAGCACATAGTAATAATTAGGAGTAAAAATAGTGTTTTCATTGGGCTGTTTAGTGTTCGGTTGGTCGAGCAAACCTTTTTGACATTAAAAGGCCTATTTCAAAAAGTAACCACATGGGTAAAGCTAATAAGGTTTGAGAGATAATATCAGGTGGTGTTAATAACATGCCAATAACAAAGGCGCCAACGATGATATAAGGGCGCTTTTCAGCCAAGCTTTGTGGTGTTGACACGCCAGTTTTAACCAACAAAAACGTTGCAATAGGTACTTGGAAGGCCATGCCGAAAGCAAAAAATAGCGTTAGGATGAAATCTAAATATTTGCTGATATCAGTCATCACGGCAACGCCTTCGGGCGCGGTTGCTGTCAGAAACTTGAAGATCAGCGGCATGACGACAAAATAAGCGAACAGCATACCACCATAAAACAGGAAAGTAGCAGCGCTAATTAACGGTAAGGCGATGCGTTGTTCATGTTGATAAAGACCGGGAGACACAAACAGCCAGACTTGGTAGAAAACCCATGGAATGCTAATAAAAACGGACAACATTAGGGTTAGCTTTAGCGGTGTTAGGAAGGGTGAAATTACTTCAATTGCCACCATGCTAGTGCCTTCTGGCATATGGGTTAGCAGCGGTTGAGCGACCAATGAGTAGATGTTATTCGCGAAAGGAGCCAGTGGCAAAAAAACGACGAGCAGACCAATGATCGCGTGAATAAGACGCGTGCGCAATTCAACTAAGTGCGAAACGAAGCTGGTTTCTTGGTCGTTAGGGTCAATGTCTGACATAAGGTAAAACGTTATCAGCAATGAACGCCAATAAAGCGTTAATTACTGCGTCGAGTCGTCTTTTTTAGTATCGTCGTTAGCAACTGATTTTTGATGATCAGTGTCTTTTTCTTTTTCGCCTTCCTTCATCGCGCCTTTGAAGCCTTTGATTGCGCCACCTAAGTCGCCACCAAGGTTACGTAAGCGTTTTGTGCCAAATAATAAAAGCACAATAACGAGAATAATAATTAATTGCCAAATGCCGATGCCACCCATGGTAACCTCTAATTGAAAGTTGTAGTAAGAATCATTCTACTTGGTTCTATTGGCTTTTTCATCTAGCCCAGATAGCCCAAAGCGGCGCTCAAGTTCCTTCAGCACATCGTCAGCACTTAAGTCTTGTTGTGCTAATAAGACCAGTGAATGAAACCACAGATCTGCCGTTTCGTAAATAATTTGTGTTTTATCGCCAGACTTAGCGGCAATGACCGTTTCTGTTGCCTCTTCGCCAATTTTCTTAAGAATGGTATCAAGCCCTTTATCATATAAACTGGCAACATAGGATGCTGTGGGGTCATCTTGCTTGCGCTGCTGCAAGATGGTTTCAAGTCGCTTCAGTATGTTACTCATTTTGAATAAATATTTTTGGGGTCTTTTAAAACAGGGTCTGTGTCTTGCCATTGTTCATCGACTAATTGCCGATAAAAGCAACGTTCCCGGCCAGTATGACAAGCAATACCGCCTTTTTGTTCAACAGACAGTAGGATAACATCTCCATCGCAGTCTAAGCGAATATCGTTGATGATTTGTTGGTGACCAGATTCTTCACCTTTATGCCAAAGTTTATTGCGAGAACGCGACCAATAAACAGCGTGCCCTTGTTCAACGGTAAGCTGTAAAGCTTGTTGGTTCATCCAAGCAAACATAAGTATTTTGCCTGTTTTGTGGTCTTGAGCTATAGCAGGGAGAAGGCCTTTTTCATCCCATTTTATTTCGTCAAGCCAGGTGCTCATAATCGAACCTCTATACCATTATCTTGCATGTGCTGTTTTGCTTCACCAATACTAAACTCTGCAAAGTGAAATATGCTAGCAGCGAGGACTGCATCGGCTTTACCTTTAGTGACGCCATCGACTAAATGGTCTAAGGTGCCAACACCGCCAGAGGCAATAACGGGTACTTCAACCGCTTCGCTGATGGCGCGGGTGAGTTCAAGATCAAACCCAATTTTAGTACCATCACGGTCCATACTGGTGAGTAAAATTTCACCGGCGCCTAAGGCAACCATTTTTTTTGCCCATTCGATGGCATCGATACCGGTTTCTTTTCGGCCACCATGGGTGAATATTTCCCAGCGTTTGGGTTCGCCGTTGGCGCTAACGCATTTAGCGTCAATAGCGACAACAATGCATTGTGAACCAAATCTCTCGGCGGCTTCCTTAACAAAGTTAGGGTTAAAAATAGCTGCGCTATTAATGCCAACTTTGTCTGCCCCTGCTTTTAGCATGCGGCTAATATCGGCTAATTCGCGAATACCTCCACCGACGGTTAGGGGAATAAAGACTTCATCGGCAACTTGTTCTATAACGTGCACAATGGTTTCGCGGTTATCCGAGGTGGCGGTAATATCAAGAAAGGTGATTTCATCCGCTCCTTCTTGGTCATAACGTCTGGCAACTTCAACGGGGTCGCCAGCATCTCGAATATCAACGAATTTGACGCCCTTAACAACACGGCCATTGTCTACATCTAGGCAAGGAATAATACGTTTGGCCAGTGCCATATTAAGCAAACGTCTCGGCTAGTTTTTCACCTTCAGCAAAATCAAGCGTGCCTTCGTAAATAGCCCTACCGGTTATGGCGCCCATGATGCCATCATCGGCCACCTTACCTAGGGCATAAATGTCATCCATATTGGTAATACCGCCAGAGGCAATAACTGGAATACGAATAGAGCGGGCGAGTTTGGCGGTGGCTTCAACATTGACGCCTTTCATCATGCCATCTCGACCGATATCTGTATAAATAATAGACTCAACACCGTCATTTTCAAAATGCTGTGCTAGGTCGATAACATCGTGATTAGATAGTTTTGACCAGCCATCAATAGCGACTTTGCCATCCTTTGCATCTAGGCCAACGATAATATGGCCAGGGAACTCTGCGCAGACATCACCAACAAAGTGGGGGGCGCTGACTGCCTTTGTGCCGATAATGACGTATTGTACGCCAGCATTAAGGTAGGTCTGAATAGTATCTTCGTCACGGATACCACCGCCAACTTGGATGATTAAATCGGGGTGAGCCTGGGCAATATCGTGAACAACACCTGCGTTTACAGGCTTGCCAGCAAAAGCACCGTCCAAGTCAACGAGGTGTAGCCGCTTAGCGCCTTCATTTACCCAGCGTGAAGCAACCTCTACAGGGTTGTCTGAAAAAATAGTTTCATCATCCATGCGGCCTTGGCGTAAGCGAACGCACTTACCTTCTTTAAGATCAATGGCGGGAATAAGAATCATGTTAGTTGTTCCTGGTGGTGTTAAGGGTTGCGTTTAAAGGGTATCTGTTTGATTGGAAAAATAGTTAAGCATGTCCATTTGATTCAGCTGTACCATCCCATTTTAAGAAGTTTCTAAGTAACTGCAATCCTGCATGTTGGCTTTTTTCAGGGTGGAATTGTACAGCGACTATATTTTTCCACATAAGCGCACAGGGAAAGGGGGCTGGGTAGTTTGTGGTAGCAGAGGTGTGTTCTTCGCCCACTTCGCTAGCATGATAGCCATGAACAAAATAAAATCGTTCGTTTTGAGCTATATTATTAAAAAGTGGGTTTTTGTTTGTGTAATTAACTTCATTCCACCCCATGTGTGGAATTTTAATAGTATTTCCCTGTTCATCATATGTTCCTGATGGAAACTTTATAACATTTCCAGGGATAATGCCTAAGCATGTAACCCCATTGTTCTCATCGCTATGTTGCAATAACGCTTGCATACCAAGACAAATACCGAGTAAAGGTTTGTTCTGTGCGACTTGTTTAATGATGTCATCTAAACCTGTTTTTTGTAGTGCAGCCATACAGTCACGAATAGCGCCTACGCCAGGGAAAACAACGTGATCAGCAGATAAAATAATATTTTTATCGGCCGTTACAATAACAGTAGCGTTTGGGGAAGCGGTTTTTAGTGCTTTTTCGATGGAGTGTAAGTTCCCCATCCCATAGTCAATAACGGCAACGGTGGCCATAATTTAGATCTCGTTTAGTGTTACAAGCAACCTTTTGTTGAAGGGACGATGCCTTCCATACGGGGGTCTCTTTCTAATGAAAAACGAAGAGCCCGGCCAAACGCTTTAAAGATAGTTTCAGCAACGTGGTGTGCATTAAGGCCTTTTAAATTATCTATATGTAAAGAGATGTTGGCATGGTTTACGAAACCTTGGAAAAATTCACGAAATAAATCAACGTCAAAATCTCCAATTCTTGCGCGAGGGAATTCGACATCGTAAACAAGTCCCGGGCGGCCAGAAAAATCGATTACAACCCGAGATAAAGCTTCGTCTAGTGGTACGTAGGCATGACCATAACGATAAATGCCTTTGCGGTCGCCCAGCGCGTCAGTAACAGCTTTGCCTAATGTAATGCCTAGGTCCTCAACGGTGTGATGAGCGTCGATATGCAAATCGCCCTTGGCATTAATGTCCAAATCTATCATGCCGTGACGAGCAATCTGGTCAAGCATATGTTCGAGAAAGGGGATTCCCGTAGAAAAGTTTGTTTTACCGTTACCGTCTAAGTTGATAGAAACTGAGATTTGGGTTTCTAGGGTGTCGCGATTAACAGTTGCTGTTCTGCTATCCATTTTTAAAGTATATGCTATGTTGCGAGTAAGCTGGCATTTTCCCAATAACGAGAAAGGATAGCAAGCAGGAAATAGGCGTTTATCTGTTAGCCGCCAACAACCGGAGGCCAGAGACTTAACGTGTCGCCATCTTTAAGCAGTGTGGAGTCACGTTTGTCTTTGTCGATATAAGTGCCATTTAAAATAACTAAATGTAGAGTCTTATGTGATAAATTTTCACGATCGGCAATGCTGGTGATGGTATCACCAGCTTGAATAGGAACCGTTCTAATTTCTCCGCCTATATTTTCAGGTGCTATTTTAGCTAAAGAGGCGAAAAGTTTGAGGGTGATTGTAGGCATGTTCTATATGGTAAAGACAGAGCAGTCACAACGACTGCTCTGTCGGATACAAAGTGATAATTTACAAACTTAGGCGTTGTTTTGTTGCTTCTTTAAGTGTGCCGTCTTGATTCCAACCACGAACTTCGTAGTATTCGGGCAACATTCTATCTAACTCACAAACTTCACCTTTTGCAGGGCCTGCTTTGACAGGCTCACTTAATAAGCGAGGTGGAAGCGTGTCATCGGCAGCAGTGAAACCAGCATTGTTGTTGAACTCACGCTCAAGGTTCCAAACGCGCTCGCCTAATTGGCCGAGTCTTTCAGCTGTCCAGTCGCCTTCGCAGGCAGCATCAATTTGTTCTGCCACTTCTTCAATGCCTTGTGCGAATGATGAGAAGGTGCAGATGCCGGCAGAATCAAACACACTAGTTGTATCTTGGAATGCCATCAGTAGTTCTGCTTTTCCTTCATAGGCTAATGGATCTGTTTTGAAAGGTATCCCGGCTGTTTCTGAGCCGTTAGTGTAACCACGTACGTGACAGGCGCCACGGTTTGATGTGGCATATCCAAGACCCATGCCTTTTACAGCACGAGCATCATAGGCTGGAAACTCTTGCCCTTTAACAACAATAGCGAGGTCTGGGCGGCCGTATTTTTCACAAAAACGAAGTGAACTTTGAGCGAGTTCTTGTCCAAAGCCTTCATGTTTTGCAATCAGTTCAATACATTCCACCATCGCCTCAGCATTGCCAAAGTTCATTTCAATGCCGCCAGTATCTTCTTTTGTAAGGATGCCTAGCTCATATAACTCCATGGCTGCAGCAATAGTGGCGCCTGCTGAGATGGGGTCAAGAGCTTGCTCATTACAGACAAAGTTAGCATAGGTCACGGCGTCTAAATCATCTACACCGGTATCGCAACCTAATGCCCATGCAGCTTCATATTCATTACCACCAGAATTACCTTTAAAGTGCTTATGGATGTCATCACGGTTTTTAATGCTGAAATGCTCTGGGTCGATTGTTGAGATACGTCCACAAGATATAGTGCAGGCAAAGCAGCCGGCATTTCGTGTTAAGTTTGGCTTACCGTCACTTTCCCTTGGTACGGCCATTGCCTCACTTGACAGTTTAGGTGCATTGTCAAAGGTGCTGTCTTGCCAGTTTCTAGCCGGTAAAGCACCCACTTCGTTCATATGGTTCATCATGACATTGGTACCTAAGGCGCTGAGGCCTTGAGTCATTTCACTGTCAGCGATAATTTTTTTAGCTTTGTTGGTGGCTTCGAAGAAACGTTTTGGATCTTTTATATTGCCAACACCTTTGCTGCCTCTAAGGGTCACCGCTTTGACATTTTTTGAACCCATAACAGCGCCTACGCCGGAACGCCCAGCAGCACGATGTAAGTCATTAACGATAGCAGAATATAGGTTGCCCTTTTCACCAGGTAGGCCAATAGCAGCGATTCTTAGTTGAGGGTCTTGGTGTTTATTATGAAGCCATTCATCGGCTTCCCAAACAGATTTGCCCCAAATCTCATCCGCCGGCAGGATCTCGCATTTTTCATCAACGATGCTGATATAAACTGGGGAGCTTGCTTTGCCTTCTAGGATAATCATATCCCAGCCAGCACATTTCATTTCGTTGCCAAAAAAACCACCTGAATTTGAGCAAGCCAGAGCATTGGTTAAGGGGCTTTTAGTGACACAAGAGTAACGACCACCCGTTGAAGCCATGGTGCCTGTTAGTGGGCCTGTTACCATATACAGCTTGTTTTCTGGCGCTAGAGGCTCGACGGTTGGGTCCACTTCTTCTGTAAGGTACTTTGTCGCTAGCCCTCTCTGGCCTAGATAAAGTTCTGCCCACTCCATATTGAGAGGTTCTTCAGAAGATGTCCTGTTTGTTAGATTTATGCGTAATACTTTTTTAGTCCAGCTCATGATCTACACCCTGAATATATTAGAATTGGTTTAGTATAGTAAGTCTGATGTGGATGAAAGACAATATGTTTTGATGAAATAAACGTTGTAGGGTGTAAGGATATGCTTACCCTGATTGAGGTTGTAGATGATTATTTACTAGGGATGTCAGGTCTATACTTTTAACGTCGCTAGAAAATTTATGAGAAGGATCTCACCAAACAAGGATTGTTTGCTAGGGAAGTGTAAAGGATTACACAATCAGTATGGATGCTGGTAAGGATCAAATTTTTTGCCAACCAAGCAATGCGACCACTTAACCGGCGGAGTTTACTCCGCCGGTTTTTTTGTGCCTGATATTAAGACTTTGGTGCGCGTGAGGCACGTTTACGTTCGTTTTCGGTTAGTAATTTTTTCCTTAGACGAATATGGTGAGGTGTGACTTCAACTAACTCGTCATCTTCAATAAACTCAAGCGCTTGTTCTAGCGTCATGACGACGGGAGGAACGAGTGTTAAGGCTTCATCTGTGCCCGATGCACGCACGTTAGTAAGCTGTTTGCCTTTGGTCGGGTTGACGACTAAATCATTACCGCGTGAATGAAGCCCCACGATTTGTCCTTCGTAGACTTCTTCGGCATGACCTAAGAATAATTTACCTCTTTCTTGCAGGTTGAATAAGCCGAAAGCCAATGTTTTGCCTTTGACCATAGAAACTAAAACGCCGTTTTGTCGAGAGGTGATTTCGCCGTCTTTCACTTGACCATAATGATCAAAGACACTGGTCATGATACCCGAGCCAGACGTCAGCGTTAGGAAGTGACCGCGGAAGCCGATTAAACCACGCGAGGGGCTCATAAATT
This sequence comes from Cycloclasticus pugetii PS-1, assembly GCF_000384415.1. NCBI lineage: Bacteria > Pseudomonadati > Pseudomonadota > Gammaproteobacteria > Thiotrichales > Piscirickettsiaceae > Cycloclasticus > Cycloclasticus pugetii. The sequence goes on along the minus strand of NZ_ARVU01000001.1, from coordinate 2,237,244 downwards.
CAAGTCGTATGCGTCCTTTACCGTCAGGCTCCATATTGGTTAGCTCGGCTTTACGTAAACCCATTTCTTCCATAATGGGTCCTTGGTGCTGTTCTTCAATGTCAATTACAACCATTTCGAACGGTTCCTGCATTTTGCCATCAATTTCTTTTTGGATGACTTCAGGGCGAGCAACACCTAGTTCAAAGCCTTCACGTCGCATGGTTTCTATCAGCACAGATAAGTGCAATTCGCCTCGACCAGATACGATGAATTTGTCAGGTGAGTCGCCGGGCTCAACACGCAGAGCAACGTTATGGATAAGTTCTTGGTTAAGACGGTCTTTAATATTTCGCGAAGTGACAAACTTGCCATCTTGTCCAGCAAAAGGTGAGTTGTTAACAGAAAAGGTCATGCTAACGGTTGGTTCGTCTACAGACAGCGCAGGCATGGCTTCAACATGATCAGGGTCGCAGAGTGTGTCAGAAATTCCAAGACCGTCGATGCCGTTAATGCAAACGATGTCGCCAGCGAATGCTTCGTCAACGTCTATACGTTCAAGGCCTAAATGACCTTTTACGTTTAGTACTTTGCCTTTACGCTGTTTGTCATTGCTATCAATAATAGTAACGGTTTGCCCTGGTTTTAAGCTGCCACGAGTAATGCGACCAACACCAATAACACCCACATAGCTATCGTAGGCCAGTGATGAAATTTGCATTTGGAATGGGGCGTTTACATCAACAACAGGCGTGGGAACGTTGTCTCTAATAATTTCAAATAATGGGGTCATATCATCGGCTAGCTCATCTGCTTCTGGGCCAGCAATACCATTAATGGCAGAGGCATAAATAACAGGAAAATCGAGCTGTTCATCGGTGGCGCCAAGTTTGTCGAACAGGTCAAAAACCTGGTCAATAACCCAGTCAGGGCGTGCGCCTGGCCTGTCAACTTTGTTGATAACAACAATGGGCTTTAAGCCTTGTTCAAAAGCTTTAGAGGTTACAAAGCGTGTTTGTGGCATTGGGCCATCAACTGCATCAACCAATAATAGGACACAATCAACCATTGAAAGAACTCGCTCGACTTCGCCACCAAAATCGGCATGGCCCGGGGTGTCCACAATATTAATATGAAGACCTTGCCACTCAATCGCTGTGTTTTTTGCGAGGATGGTAATGCCGCGCTCTTTTTCTTGGTCGTTAGAATCCATGATTCTTTCTGTACCAGAGTTTTTACGGTCTAATGTGCCGGATTGTTCTAGTAATTTGTCAACGAGGGTGGTTTTGCCATGGTCAACGTGGGCGATAATGGCGATATTACGGAGGTTCTGTTTCACGAAATTAGGTTCCTTTGATTGGGTGAGTATCGGTTGATATGAATATGAGTTATGTATAGAGCGACGTTAGCTTTGTTCCCAAGGGAGTTGATGATAGCGCCAGCCCCCCAGCTTGCCTCGATGGTTGTTTTTATCTTTATCGCCTTCAAAGCCTTCATTCATGTTGTATAAGGACTGGTAGCCAGCCTCTTCTAATAATTTAGCCGCTTCCATTGAGCGTGCGCCACTGCGGCACATTAAAACAATGGTTGTTGACTTTGAAGGGACGTGCTTTTCAACCTGTTCAACAAAATCGGGTAAAGGTTTCCAGTTAGGTGGTCTTTTAAGCGGTACGTGGATAGCGCCAATGGGGTGGCCTACAAAAGAAAATTCAATAAATGTACGGGTGTCGATCAATACGGCATGAGAGTCGTTGTTAAGAATTTCGTAAGCCTGGGTAGGCGAGGTGCTTTTGATGCTAGTCATGGATTGACCTAAATTAACGTTAGCCGCTTATTATACAATGATATTTCTAGTTGAGTGGGGGTTTCAGCATTGCGGGCTTTTGAGCAATGAGAATGGCTTCATTTCGAAGGCCTTTACTAGCGTCGCCAATAAGGCCCTCCTCATGATAAATAATAGGTGTTAGTTGAGAAAAAAGGGATAATAACTCTCCTTTTTTCAGCAAAAAATCAGGGTTGCTTGGCCCGCCCGGTTGCGCTTTTTCACGCGTAAATGTTTGATAAAAAAGCAGCCCTTGTGGCTTTAGTGTGGTGATGATGTCGTCAATGTGTTGTCGGTCTAGAAAGTATGAGACCGTAACAATATCGTAGTAATTTTTTGCAAACACACCATCGTTAATATTAACAACCGAGGTGCGTATATTGTCTGCAGGCCCTTTGCGCTGATCGATCTGACTGATAGCAACCGGTGAAATATCCCAAGCATCGACAGTTAGTCCTCGTTGAGCTAAAAAGAACGTATTGCCGCCCACGCCACAAGCTAGATCGAGGGCACGTCCTTGCTTGGGCAATAGGTGTGAATATTGAGATAACATAGCAGCCGGTTTAGGATCAGCTGCTTCTCGCTGACTATAGATACGGTCCCACTTGTGTTGTAAATCCGACACTAATCGCGCCAAAAAACAGGGCTAAATAAGACCAGCAAGGTGAAAATTTCTAGTCGGCCAAGCAGCATGGAAAAGCAGGCAATCCACTTGCTTGTGTCTGGAAGGGTTGCGTAGCTACTACTAATATCGCCTAGCCCCGGTCCGAGATTGTTAAGGGTTGCTGCAACGGCTGAAAAAGCGGTGATTTGGTCTAGTCCTGTCATCATCATTAAAATCATTAACAGACCAAAAGATAAAATATAGGCAGAAAAGAAACTCCAAACTGCATTGATAACCGGCCTTGAAACGACACGTTGATCAAGTTTTATTGGCATGTCGGCATGTGGATGGATCAAATGTGTTATCTCTTTGCCAAGCTGTTTGAGCAAAATTAAAATGCGGATAACCTTAATCCCGCCTGCTGTAGATCCGCCGCAACCACCATAGAAACTCATAAAAAGAAGTAACACCGGGATGAATAAAGGCCAGTTGGCGTGGTTGGAGGAAGTAAACCCTGTCGTTGTGGCGAATGAGACGACTTGAAATAGGGTTTGTTCAATAATATCAACATGACCTAAAAAAAGTAGGACTCCCGATATCAACAGAGTGTGTACAACGAGAATGCTGAGATAGGTTTGAAACTCATTATTATGAGTATAAACTTTAAGGCTGAGTGATTTGGCTGCTCTAAAGTGAAGTGCGAAATTTATACCCGCAACAAGCATAAATACAATGCAAATATAATTTAAGGCGGTACTGTCAAAAAAAGCAAAGCTCAGGTCATGGGTTGAAAAGCCTCCAATAGAAACGGTACTAAAACTATGTGTTAGTGCGTCAAAAAATGTCATGCCACCGATCCAATAGGCCAGTGTACATGCGATGGTTAAGCCAAGATAGATCTCCCATAGTGCTTTGGCTGTTTCGGTGATACGGGGTGTCAATTTTGCATCTTTAACGGGCCCAGGCATCTCAGTTTTATAAAGCTGCATTCCACCGATGCCCAGCATAGGTAAGACGGCAACGGCGAGTACGACAATACCCATGCCACCAAACCACTGGAGTTGTTGACGGTAAAAAAGAATAGACTTTGGCAGCGTATCGAGCCCTGTAATAACTGTTGCCCCAGTAGTGGTTAAGCCTGAAATGGATTCAAATATAGAATCGGTTAATGACAAGGAAGGCAGACTAGAGAAATATAGTGGGATGGCTCCGGACAGTCCAAGGCTAACCCAGAAAAGAGTAGCAATAACGAAGCCATCTCGTGTTCTTAAATCTCCTTTAGCATTTTTGGCGCTTAACCAGAGCACAAAGCCGGTTAGGAAAATAGTAAAAAAACCGATCAAAAACGGTTGGTGGTTTTGTTCGTCGTAAATAAAAGACACGGCTATGGGTGGTAGCATGGTGATGCTAAATAGGCCTAATAATAGACCTGATACGCGTCTAATAACGTTGTAATGCATGTTTAATTAATAAATCGGCGAAGGAAGGATTTTGGCGGCTGAAAAAGCGCCTCTACCTGGTGAATTAAAGACTTATCTGCAACAAAAATAATCAGGTGGTCACCACTTTTAATAATGACATCCTGTCTTGCTGGAATGGAAATATTCTCTCTTACTAAACCAATAATCATGCTGCCGTTAGGTAGCTTAACATCCCGTATGGCTTGACCATCGAGGTTATTCTTTTGTCCCCTACTTGAGACAATCGCTTCAAATGCTTCGGCTTTGCCCCGCAATAAAGAATGGACACTCGCAATAGCGCCTTGTCTGATATGCGATAATATTTTTCCAATGGTGGTGTGTTGAGGGTAAATGACATTATCAATGGCCCCGTTATCTACCATGCTCATATAGGCATTTCTATCGACTAAGCTCATGACAACCTTTGCGCCAAGGCTTTTGGCCAACATGGAACATAGAATATTCGTTTCATCGTCGCTTGTCAGCGTGCAAAAGACATCGGTTCTGTCAATGTTTTCATCCAGCAAAAAGGCTTCGTCTGTAGTGTCGCCGGACAGTACGATACTATGGTCTAACTGTTCTGATAGCTCGTAGGCTTTTTCGCTGCTTTTAGTGATGATTTTAACTTGTAAGGTGTTCTCAAGCTCTTTAGCTAAACCAAGACCAATACGGCCACCACCTGCAATAATTAATCGTTTATAGGCTTTATCTTGATTGAAGAGTACGCTCAGTACTTGCTGAATATCCTTAGATGGCGCAATAAAGAAAACGCGATCGTGTTCTTCAATAATGGTGTGATAGTTGGGAATGATGATTTCGCTATCTCTATAAATGAGCGCTATTCTGGCGTAAACGCCACGTAATAAACGGGTCAAATCATCAAGTGATTTTCCGACTAATGCGCAATCTCGGTTGCATTTTGTTTCTACAAGGCTGAGGACGCCGTTAGCGAAGGATAAAACTTGCTGTGAGCCGGGATGCAAAATGAGGTTTTTTATAAATTGTACGATCTCATTTTCGGGGTTGATAATAACGTCAATTGGGATGGCGTTAGGGTTAAAAAGTTGTTCTTGAACGTCAATGAAGGTTCTTGCTCTTACGCGCGCGATTTTTTTCGGGACCTTAAATAAGTAGTGAGCGACTTGGCAAGCGGTCATATTTGTTTCATCGCTGTCTGTTGCTGCGATGATGATATCGGCATACTTGGTGCCGGCGCTTTCTAAGACATCTGGATGAGAGACATTGCCGCAAATGGCTGAAACATCAAGCCTTTCACAGACAGCGTCTATTACTTTTTGATCTTTATCAATCAGTGTGATATCGATATTTTCGCTAGACAAGTTGCTGGCAACAGTAGAGCCTACTCGACCGGCCCCTAAAATAATAATTCTCATAGGATACAGCGATAGCGCGAGTTAGCGTTTTCCTTTAAACTCAATGCCCAAGGCATGAAGTTTGCGGTAAAGGTGAGTTCTTTCCATGCCAGTTGTTTCAGCCAGTTTAGTAACGCTGCCTTTGTGCTGATCAAGGTGGTAATCAAGGTAGGCTTTTTCAAATTGTGCTCTAGCATCTTTAAGGGGTAAATCATAAAAGATTGGTATGTCGTTTGATGTTATGACGGATCTTGCAGATTCACCGAGCGTTGTTTTGACTTCAGTTAGACCGATCTCGTCCCCAATGCCTAGTATTAAGAGGCGTTGAACCACATTCCTTAGTTCGCGTATATTCCCTAACCACGTATAATCGCTTAAAAATTGTTGCGCCGCAATGGTGAATTTACGTTTTGGTAAGTTTTCTCGCTTTATGTAGTGCTGGAGATAGAAATCTAATAGTAAAGGGATATCCTCTTTTCTATCTTTTAACGAGGGCAAATGAAGGCAGGCGACATTCAGTAAATAGTATAAGTCTTTTCTAAATTGACCATTTTGAATGGCTTCTTCCAGGTCTCGTCGGGTCGAGGCGATAACTCTTACATCAGCTTTAACCTCTTCGTGGCCGCCAATGCGTTGAAATGATTTAGATTCTAATGCACTCAGTAAGCGGTGTTGGGTTTCACTGTCCATGTCACCAATTTCATCGATGAACAAGGTACCGTGGTTTGCTTTTTCCAATAAACCGTAGTGAATAGAGTCGCCGTCTTCACGACCAAAAAATTCTTCTAAGGCATTATGGGAAGTGATAATGCCTGTATTCAACTCTATAAAAGGCCCTTGTTTTCTGGTGCTATGTTCGTGAATATATCGTGCGAGTGTTTCTTTACCGCTACCAGGTTCGCCCGTTAATAATATGCGAGTGTCATGCTGTCCGAGTCGGCGTGCCTGCTCAAGAAGTTGTTGAATTTGTGGGCTGCTGCCAAGAGGCTCCTGAATGGTATTTGAATATTGTTTAAGGTCGATATTCTCTTGTTTAAGTTTTTCAGCTTCCAGTGCGCGTTCAATGGTCAGTAATAGTTTGGCAATGGATAATGGCTTTTCTAGAAAGTCATAAGCGCCTAAACGCGTGGCTTCCACAGCGGTTTCAACGGTGCCGTGCCCAGACATCATAATGACCGGGCAAGATAAATCTCCCGATGTAGACCAGTCTTTTAATAAGGTGACGCCGTCGGTATTCGGCATCCAAATATCCAGTAAAATTAAGTCATGGCGACACTCATGACGTGCTTGCTGAGCGGTTACAGCGCTATCAGCAGTAGATACTTCATAGTCTTCATCTTCGAGAATATCCCTAATTAGGCTGCGAATATCGGGTTCGTCGTCAATAACAAGAATATGAGGTTTGTTCATAAAGTGTATCCGTAATGATTAGGTTTTTTTAGGGAGTCGTAATAGGGAGTTGAATAATGAAATTAGCCCCGTGTGGAGTAACCGGCTTGGTAATGATCGTGCCGCCATGTTCCTCGATGATTTTTTTAACAATAGCCAGTCCAAGCCCAGTACCTTTCTCTTTGGTCGTCGCATAGGGTTCGAAAATGCGTTCAATATCGGAATTATCTACGCCTGGGCCATTATCAGCAATACAAATCTCGATTGAATCATTGGCTTTATTGTAGTTGGCCGATATGTTGATTTCTCCAAATTCGTCGTCAGCAATGGCTTCTTGCGCATTTTTTATCAGGTTAATGAAAACTTGTCGTAATCGAACTGGGTCTGCATAGGCGTTGGGTAAATCGTTATCAATAGTTACTATAAGGTGTTGAACTTGGCCTTGATACAAAGAAGCGATGTCATCGATAAGCTGGCTTATTGATATCACTTGGGGTTTGGACTGTGGTGGGCGTGCGAAATTCGAAAAGTCATTGACCATGCTTTTTAAGGCGCTGACCTGTTGTACGATGGTCTCTGTCGATTTTTTCAGTACTTTATTGGCATCATCATTGAGCTGTGAGTGAAGTTTTCTTTGTAGCCGTTCAGCAGATAATTGAATCGGGGTTAAGGGGTTTTTAATTTCATGTGCTAGACGTTGAGCGACTTCGCTCCACGCCGCGTTTCTTTGTGACTGGATAATGGGGGTAACATCATCAAAAATTAACACGTAACCAGATAATGTTTTATCGGCGGCATACAAGGGAGTGCCTTTTAGACGTAGAGTTTTCTTTTGATGGTTAATATAGAAGATGAATTCTCGTTGCCACTCTTTTTCTTTAGCGGAAAAATTATCAATCAGTAAACTGGTAAAGGCTTCTAGTTCTGGGAATTTAGCGGCAATGTCGGCAAGTGAGTATTCAATACAGGCCGATAAGGGGTGTTCGAGAATCTGGTTGGCACCATAATTGGTTGTTTTAAGTCGTAACGTAAGGTCAAAGCCTAAAACGCCATTAGAAAGGTGGCTTAATATGGTTTCTAAATGAGCATGTTGGTTCTCCGCGTCTCGTTGGGCGTTATAGGCTGCTTGTCGAGAGCTAGATATTCGCAATGTCATGGCATTAAAAGAATTAATAAGGAAGCCAAGTTCGTCTTTTCGATTGGTTTTTAGTTTCTTTTCGTAATTCCCTTCGGCAATAGCTTGAGTGCCTTTAACTAATTGGCGAATCGGTGCGACTAGTTCTCTTGCAAACACAAAGGCTGCCCAGCTAGCAGCTAAAATGCTAAATAGTAGAGCAAGAGAGAGTGTCAGGGTGAAACTAAACTTTAAAGAGTCTCGTAAATAACTGAATTCTTGATAGGTCGTATAAGCATCTTCTACCGAGTCGGCTAATTGACTAATATCTTCGGGTATCTCATAGATGGCTTGTAGGTAGCGCCTTGGATTGGTGTTTTTAATTTCCACGATGCTGCGGACAATTAAGCCTTTATCGGAGCTAGGTTCGAAGCCAATAAATTCTCGGTTTTGTTTGGCGAGCAGAAGCGTTGAACTGTCAGGCGTATTGGGAATGAGTACGCTGGGATCAATGTTAGTTGTGGCAATAATCTGCCCTTGTCTTGAAAAGGCGGTGAGTTCATTGGCATTGGTTTGTGCGCGTAGGCCGGCTAAGGTTAGCGATAAAAAGATATCTGGTTCGCTTTCTAGCTGACTAGCTAATTGACGAGTCTCCTTCATTAAGGAAAGAGTACGGTTATCTAGGGATCGGCGGCTCAGTGTTAATGAGCTTTCCATCGCGGTGTCTATTTTTGCATCAAACCAACTGTCAATACTTTGGTGTAGGAGCTGACTAGAAAAGTAAAAAACAATGCCAGTTGGGATCACAGAAATGGCAAAAAAAAGCAGCACAATGTGTACCGTAATACGTGAACCAACGGCTTGAGTTGAAAACTGTTGCCAAAGCCAGCGAATGTTTGAGAATAGCAGTCCGAATAAGAAAATAGTGCCTGCGATATTGATCAGAATAAGTGCAGAAAACAAGCCATTGAATTGAGAGTTAGACTCTGTTGCATGGCTCATCAAGTACAGGCTAAATAGCAGGCTGAGTAACACACCTGCGGGAATAAAATAGGCTCTCTTTTTTACTGGGCTAGTGGCCATTGAAAGGTATTGCTACGTAAGTGCCAGCCAGGGGTTATATAAGCTAAAGGGCGCATTGGAAGTGGTAATGCTTCAATATTTAGGTAGGCGTTTAAAGAAGCATTGGCATTAATGTGAGGGCTGTTTGTTAATGTGTATATAGGGATGTCAGTCAGTGTGCCTAATGAGTGAAGCGCTGCCGAAAGGCTGGAAAAGTTAAGTCGTATATTATTGGTGGTATCAGAGACTTGATAGATTTTAGCTAAAGTATGGTATCTCAGTTGATAGGGTAGGGTGAGGTTTGTATGGTGTTTGTTCCAAAGCCATTTTCTAGGTTCAGTGATTGAAAGGTCAATGTTGAAGGTAAGAGTGACTCCGTTGTGCAAAGCTTCGATGGCTTCATCGCTGAGGTTATAGACTATAAGACTGTTGAGCAAAAAAGTGCTGTCTTGCTGCGTTAGTGTGGCTGTTTTTATGGTGATATTGGGTTTTTCATCGGCCAGTAGGTTTGCTGGTAATAGCAGGCAAGCAAAAAAAAGCATGAAGAAGGAGAGTCGACAATAAAAGCGAATCGCCGGCATTAGATTTTTGTTAAACATGCGTAATAAAAACCATCCATATTGTTATCACCCGGTAAAATTTGCTGGCCATGTTCACAAGTGTGACCCCATTCAGCATTTATTTTAATTTCTTTTGCATCAGGGTGTTCGGCCAGAAAAGTAGATATTTGTTGGCTGTTTTCAGCTGATAATATAGAGCAGGTTGCATATAAAAGCACACCCTTTTTATCGAGCAAGGGCCAGATGGTTTTTAATAGCTTGCTTTGTAGTTCGATAAGAGCAGGAATGTCGGATGGTTGACGTAATATTTTAATGTCGGGGTGGCGTCTGATTACGCCTGTAGCGGAGCAGGGTGCATCTAGTAGAATGCGTTGAAAAGGTTTTTCATCAAACCATTCGTCGGCTTCTAGTGCATCAACGGTCATGACCTCAGCGTTGAGCTTTAATCGTTGAAGGTTTTCTAGAACACGTTGATTGCGCTTTTCATCAATATCAAGCGCTAGCAGAGAAACGGTGCCGGCGGCCTGTTCTAAAATATGGGCTGCTTTACCGCCTGGCGCTGCGCAGACGTCTAATATGCGTTGTCCGCCTTTAATGTCTAACAGTTCAGCCGCCAGTTGAGCTGCGCCGTCTTGTACTGAAGAGGCACCCTGCCAGAAGTCAGGCAGTTGATCAACATTGACCGGTTTTTCCAGTGTTAAACCTACTGTGTTGAAAGGGTTTTTTGTTGCGTGAATAGCGTTGTCGCTTAATTGCTGTAGATAGTGGTCTCGCGTGACTATTTTTTGATTAACCCGAATGGACATGGGCGGGTACTGGTTGTTTGCGGCAAGAATTTTTTTAGTTTGCTGTCCCCAACTTTTTGATATTTCTTTGACGAGCCAATCTGGATGAGAGAAGCGTTGGTTAAGTTGTTCGTCAACGGTTTTTTCAAGTGATTCTCTGTTGCGTAAAAAGTTGCGTAAAACGCCATTAAGCACACCGTTCGCCCAGCTTTTTTTTCCACGTTTACATTGGCTTACAGTCTCTGATACGGCGGCGTGGTCAGGTGTGCTGAGATAAATAATTTGGTACAAGCCGATTAAGGCCAGTACAGTAATATCCAAGTCTTTAGCTTTAAAGGGTTTCTTCAATAAAAGGTGGAGAATGGCATCGAGACGACTGTGCCAACGAAGAGTGCCGTAGCAAAGTTCTCGACAGAATGCCTTTTCACGAGGCTCTAAATTTTCACTTAAACTTAAGGCATCGGTGAGTGATTTGCCGTGTTGGATAACGGCGCATATAACAAGAACAGCCGTTTCCCGGGCAGAATGGCTAGTGTTTTTCTTTGCGTTCATCTTAGCCTAATGTTAATGCGTTGATGTGATGTGCAGATAGGTAGTCGGACGCGGACATGCGCCGTTTATTAGCAGGTTGAAGCTCGTTAACTTCAATGAAGTAATCGCCACAGGCAACAAATAATTTATTTTTCTCAGTGTTAACCTCTCCTGGCTGCCCGGAAGTGGGAAGTTGGGTGACGGTTGCCTGCCAAATGCGTAAGGGTTTGTTGTTGAGAAGCGTGTGGGCTACCGGCCATGGGTTGTAACCTTGAATGCTGCGTTGAACGTCAGCAGCTGGCTTGCTCCAATCTATCAGGGCTTCTTGCTTACTGAGTTTGTGAGCATAGGTCGCTTCATTGTTGTTTTGGCGGCTCGGGCTAAGTTGTTGTGCGTCAACGAGGGGCAGTAAATCTATTAAGGCGTTGGCGCCTAAGGTCGATAATTTATTGTGGAGGCTGCTGGAAGTGTCCTCGGGCTGAATAGGGAGAACAGTTTTTGACAACATATCTCCGGTGTCGAGGCCGGTATCCATTTGCATTAAGGTAATGCCGGTTTCTTTATCGCCCGATAAAATAGCACGTTGAATAGGTGCGGCGCCGCGCCAGCGAGGCAATAAGGAGGCATGGATGTTAATGCAGCCAAATTTGGGTGTATTCAAGACAAGGTCTGGCAAAATAATACCGTAGGCGACAACAATCATAAGGTCTGCCTGATACTGTTCTAGCGTTGTTATCGATGCTGCTGATTTGAAGTTAACGGGCTGTTCAATGGGTATATTAGCGTCCAATGCGCATTGTTTGACGGGGCTAAGTTGAACTTTTCGTCCCCGGCCGGCCGGTCGGTCTGGTTGTGTATAAACAGCGCAGACATGATGCTGACTAGCTATAAGCGCTTGAAGCGTTGGCACCGAAAAATCAGGCGTGCCTGCAAATATAATGTTCATGTTTAAAGGCCAGCTATAGCGAGTTGGATTGAGTTGTTTGTTCGGCTCGTTCTTTATCCATTCGCACTAGCTTCTTTCGAATGCGATTGCGTTTTAAAGGAGACAGGTAATCGACAAATAATTTTCCGTCTAAATGATCTATTTCATGTTGAATGCATACGGCCAATAAATCGTCAGCTGTTAGCTCGAAAGGCTTGCCATGTTCATCTTGAGCGCTAATCGTTACTGACTCTGCTCTTTCTACGTCTTCATAAAATCCAGGGACCGATAGACAGCCTTCTTGCATTACTTCAATGCCTTCTTTATGAGTGATAACTGGGTTAATGAGGCAAAGCTGTTCGTTTTTATCTTCAGAGACGTCAATGACAATGAGGCGTTTATGGTAATTCACCTGCGTTGCGGCAAGTCCAATACCGGGCGCTGCGTACATGGTTTCAAACATATCGCGAATAAATTGCCTCAATTCGTCATCAAAGACGGTGATATCGGTGGCTTTTGTTCGTAGCCGTTTGTCAGGAAAATGCAGAATATTTAATTTTGTCATATTGGAAGGGGGTGAAATATGCGACGGTGGCCAATTGTTTAGAGTGAATTCTAACGAATTTAGGTTAAACTTTGAATAGTCAATATTTTAAGCTAGACTTAGAATGTTATTAAATCGCCAATAAAAGGAAGATCGTGGCCATGAAAAAATTATTAGTGTTAGTGGTTGGAGTGTTGTTGAGTTGGAGTGTACTGGCAAACGATATTAAGCTGAACCCATCACACCCGGATCGCTACGTGGTTGTAAAAGGAGATACACTTTGGGGTATTTCTGCACGTTTCCTACAAACGCCATGGCGTTGGCCAGATATATGGCAAGCGAATGATCAAATTGCGAACCCACACTTAATTTACCCCGGCGATATTATTGAGTTGTCTTTTGTAGATGGCGTGCCAAGGTTGACTTTAAAAAGAGGTGATGGGAAATTATCACCCTCAATTCGGCGTTCTAGTTTAGCGGATGCCATTCCTGCAATACCGATTGATGCCATTGCACCCTTTTTAAATAGTCCAAGAGTGATGACGCAAGAGGAGTATGAGTCTGCGCCTTATGTCGTGGCATTTGATGATGAGCATATTCTCGGAAGTCCGGGCTACAAAGCGTATGTCCGTTCATTTCAAGACGGCATAGCCGATGGCTACATTATTGTGCGACAAGGCGAAGAATATTTGGATGGAGAAACTGGGGAGTCATTGGGTTTCGAGGCGGTCTATATTGCAGAGTCGACGGTAGAGCTGAAAGGAGACCCAGCGACTGTGATGTTGTCTAAATCAACGCGTGAAGTACGAAAAGGTGATCGTTTATTACCGGCTATCGAAGGACCGATTGTTCAAAACTACTTCCCTCATGCGCCAAAGAGCAATATTAGAGGGCAAATTGTTGGAATCGTTGATGGTGTGTCGAAAGTAGCAAAATATGATGTTGTGGTGATTGACCGTGGCGAACAAGACGGCGTTGAAGTGGGTCATGTGTTACAAATTGATCGAGCAGGCGAAACGGTTAGAGACATCATTGCTGGTGGTGGCGCAGAAGTGACGTTACCGGATGAAAAGGCCGGCGTGTTAATGGTATTTAGGGTGTTTGACCGAGTCAGCTATGGTCTCGTGATGGAAAGCTCTCGCGTGATACACCGCCACGATGTTGTTCATACCCCTTAGTATTGGATAGCTCTAACGGGGAAGACGGGCGAGTTTCTTCAGCGAGCATTCTTGCTTCTGATTATCGTCCTTGGTTAGCTTTATGGCGAATTACTGGCGTTGGTGCTAAAACATATTTATCGTTATTGGAGGTCTTTGGTACGCCGGAAAATGTTCTTGGCGCCTCCGCAGCATCGCTCAAGCAGGCTGGGCTTTCTTCAGCGGTTATTCAGCAAATAAAAAACCTGGATGAGCGTGAAATTGAGCCAGATTTAAACTGGCTCAAACGTGAAGATTGTCACCTTATGTGTTGGTACGATGAAGATTACCCGCTTTTGCTTAAAGAAATTCCAGACCCGCCGCCTATTTTATTTATTCGTGGTAATCGTAGCTTGTTAGGATCTTTGCAAATAGCCATGGTAGGAACAAGAAACCCTTCACCAATGGCCATGAAAACAGCGCATGCATTTTCAAAAAGCTTTGCCACCTTTGGCTTAACAGTAACGAGTGGTTTAGCATTAGGCGTTGATCAAGCGGCGCATGAAGGTGTTTTAGAGGCCGGCGGAAAAACAATCGCTGTCGCTGCTACAGGGCTCGATAGGGTTTACCCCGCTGGTCACAAGCCGTTGGCTGAAGAAATTATTAAATCTGGTGCGTTGGTGTCGGAATTTCCAATTGGCACACAACCAAAACCGGGTTATTTTCCGAGAAGGAATAGAATTATTAGCGGCTTAAGCTTGGGTGTTTTGGTGGTTGAGGCGGCGATAAAGAGTGGAACCTTGATAACAGCAAAACATGCAATGGAGCAAGGCCGGGAAGTGTTTGCAATCCCCGGGTCGATTCACAATCCGCTTGCAAAAGGCTGCCATCATTTGATCCGACAAGGGGCTAAATTAGTTGAAACGGCTGAAGATGTACTTGAAGAGTTAGGTAACTTATCGTTGGCGGCTCTCAATGAAGATGATGGGCAGAACGAAGAGCTTAGGTTGAATAAGACATCAATAACGGGTGATTATGCTGTTTTACTTGAAAAAATTGCGTTTGACCCCACCTCCGTAGATGAACTAATAACAGAAACTAATTTTACAGCCGAAGAGATTTCGTCTATGTTACTGGTATTGGAGCTTCAAGGTTTAGTGTCATCTGCGCCTGGAGGCCTTTTCTATCGGTGTTCAGCCGAATAAATAGAGATAAAATTAAAATAAATGAAAGAAACTATTTTTGAAGTACTTGTGTATTTGTTCGAGCATTATATTGATGCGGGCGATGAAAAGGCCCTTGAGCAAGGCAAGTTAAAAACTGAATTGCTGGAAGCAGGGTTTACAGAAAACTATGTTGATCGAGCCTTTGATTGGATGGGTGAGTTAACGACTCAACCATCGCAGGTGATGGAGAACTATGTTGGTCAAAGTGCGATCCGGGTTTATTCAGCCGAAGAACGATTACGTTTTGATGTTGATGCGCAAGGCTTCTTGTTGTTTTTAGAGCAGACAGGGATTATCGACTTAACACGCCGTGAGCTGATAATTGATAGAGCGATGGCCTTGGGTGATGCGCTTCTTTCTGTAGATCATGTGAAGTGGGTCGCGTTAATGGTGCTGTTTAGTCAATCTGGCATGGAAGGTCATTATTCACAAATGGAGGAGCTGGTTTACGGCGATACTCCATTCGAACTTCATTAGGTCTTATTATGTCAGCTCTTGTCATTGTTGAATCGCCAGCAAAAGCAAAAACCATTGAAAAATATTTAGGCAAAGGATTTACTGTTCTAGCGTCATATGGCCACGTGAGGGACTTGGTTCCGAAGGAGGGCGCGGTAGACCCGGACCATGATTTTGCGATGAAGTATTCTTTGG
This sequence comes from Cycloclasticus pugetii PS-1, assembly GCF_000384415.1. Lineage (NCBI taxonomy): Bacteria > Pseudomonadati > Pseudomonadota > Gammaproteobacteria > Thiotrichales > Piscirickettsiaceae > Cycloclasticus > Cycloclasticus pugetii. Next base: position 2,222,083 of record NZ_ARVU01000001.1, on the reverse strand, counting down.
TCGAAAGGAATCAGCGTCATGTGCAGGCGATTACAAAGGCGATGAAAAAAGCCGATGAGCTTTATCTTGCAACCGACCCGGATAGAGAGGGTGAGGCCATTTCATGGCATGTTTCTGAGTTATTAAAGGAAAAAAAACTGCTCAAAGATAAGCCGGTACATCGAGTGGTTTTTCATGAGATTACTAAAAAATCAATTCAAAAAGCGATACAGGAGCCGCGTGAATTATCAATGGATATGGTTGATGCGCAGCAAGCTAGACGCGCACTCGATTATTTGGTTGGTTTTAATTTGTCGCCGTTGTTATGGAAAAAAATCAGACGCGGCTTATCTGCTGGGCGGGTTCAAAGCCCAGCGTTAAGATTAATTGTTGAACGTGAATTAGAAATAGAAGCTTTCAATAGTCGTGAATATTGGAGTATTGAAGCGGCAACTAAGGCGGCTAACCAATCTTTTAAAGCCAAGCTAACACATGTGGATGGCGAAAAGCTGACCCAGTTTAGTGTCGAAAACGCGGCGGATGCGAATAAAATAAAAGACGATATTGTGGCTGTTGCCGCCAATAAATTATTGGTTAAAAAGCTACAAAAAAAACAGCGTAAACGTAACCCAGCCGCCCCCTTTACAACCTCCACACTTCAGCAAGAAGCATCTAGAAAGTTAGGTTTTACAACTAAAAAGACCATGCAGATTGCTCAGCAGCTTTATGAAGGGGTAACCATCGGTTCAGAATCAATTGGTCTGATAACGTATATGCGAACAGATTCGGTGAACTTAGCGGCTGAAGCGGTTGATGAAATTCGTCAATTGATTGAATTGCGTTATGGTAAAGAGAATCTACCTAAACAAGCGCCGGTTTACAAAACTAAATCAAAAAATGCTCAAGAAGCCCATGAGGCTATTCGTCCAAGCTCAGCAGCAAGGATTCCTGATGAAATTAGAGGGTCGTTGTCGAATGACCAATATAAACTCTATTTATTGATCTGGAAACGCGTGGTGGCCAGCCAAATGGTTCATGCGTTGATTGATGGGGTGAGTGCAGACCTAACCTGCGGCAAGGGCTATGTTTTTCGGGCCACAGGTTCAACGGTAAATAAACCCGGTTTCATGTCAGTGTATCTTGAAGGTAAAGATGACAGTAAAGAGGATGATGACAATAAGGAAAAAATGTTACCACCTCTGGAAGAAGGTGCGCTAGTTGATTTGCAAGAGGTGATAGCGAACCAACATTTTACTGAACCGCCCCCTCGTTATGGTGAGGCAAGCCTAGTTAAAGCGCTTGAAGAGCATGGAATTGGCCGGCCATCGACCTATGCATCGATTATTTCAACATTACAAAATCGCGACTATGTAGAGCTAGAAACGAAACGCTTTTATCCGACTGATGTTGGGCGAATTGTAAATAAATTTTTAACGCAGCATTTTACGAATTATGTGGATTATGACTTCACCGCTAAATTAGAAGATGGCCTGGATGCCGTTTCAAGAGGTGAAATGCAGTGGTTGCCATTAATGAAGACGTTTTGGCAGCCATTTAAAACACTGATTGATGATAAGGAAGTCAGTGTTCAACGTAGCGATGTTACGCAAGAGGCGCTGGAGGAAAAGTGTCCAGAGTGCGGTAAACAGCTATCGATTCGCTTGGGTAGAAATGGACGGTTTATTGGCTGTACGGATTACCCCGAATGCAGTTATACGCGTAACTTGAATGATGATGCCGCTTCTGCAGAGCCTGAAGTTGTTGAAGGGAGAAAATGCCCAAAGTGTGAATCTAATTTAATTATTCGCACCGGTCGATATGGCAAATTTATAGGTTGTAGTGCTTACCCAGATTGTAAGCATATGGAACCTTTGGAGAAACCAAAAGACACGAATGTTGTTTGTCCTGATTGTAAAAAGGGAACAATACTTGAACGTAAATCTCGAAAGGGTAAAATATTCTACTCGTGCTCTAATTATCCTAAGTGTAAATATGCATTATGGAATGAGCCGATTAATGAGCCATGCCCAAATTGTAATTGGCCTATTTTGACATTAAAAACAACTAAAAGACGTGGCACTGAAAAAGTCTGTCCACAACAAGAATGTTCCTACGTAACGCCATGCGAAGAAATGGCTAAAACTTAATAAATTAAAAGGTAAATGATGCAAGATAATAAAACATTTGTAGCCGTTTTAATGGGCTCTGACTCTGACTTTCCTGTTATGCAGGCAACACTGGATGTATTAAAAGGATTAGACATACCATATGAGGTGAGAGTGACCTCAGCACATAGAACGCCAGTAGAAACACATGCCTACGTTACCGATGCCGATAAGAGAGGTTGCGCGGTCTTTATTGCAGCAGCAGGTCTGGCTGCTCATTTAGCAGGAGCAGTGGCGGCTAATACCGTTAAGCCTGTTATTGGTGTGCCGCTTGATGCGGGTTCTTTACAAGGGCAAGATGCATTATTGTCGACCGTACAAATGCCAGCAGGTATCCCTGTTGCTAGTGTAGCGATTGGTAAGCCGGGTGCAAAAAATGCGGCTTATCTTGCCGCTCAAATTATCGGCTTGTTTGATGAGGGCGTTGCACAACGAGTACGTGCAGATAGAAAAGCGTCAGGCGAAGCTGTTATTAAGAAAAACCAAGCCCTGCAAGAAAAGCTTCAACAAGGGTAATCCGGTTGTGCCATCAGTTTGGCAAAAAAAACGGTTTGTTGCTCAACTTCAAGCCGGTGGTCTTGTAGCCTACCCAACAGAGGCCGTGTTTGGGTTAGGCTGCGACCCATTGAACGAAGGGGCAGTTTATCGACTGTTAGATTTAAAAGGGCGATCGGTTAGTAAAGGCTTGATTCTTATCGCATCTGATTTTTGTCAACTTGAACCTTATGTGCAGCCTTTATCTGATGACCTTATGTCAAAAATAAAGGGCCAGGTATCGGAGCCAACAACTTGGTTACTGCCTGCAAAAACATCGGTGCCAGCATGGTTGACAGGTGGGCGGAGTAATATAGCGGTTCGTTTGACACAGCATGGCCTAGCTAAAGAGCTGTGCCAGTTAGCTGGTACAGCGATTGTGTCTACTAGTGCTAACATGTCGGGTTGTGAGGCAGTAAGAACGGCGTATCAAGCGCGTCTAAAGTTTTTGTCGAAAAATGTTTATACAATAAGTGGCCAAGTAGGTGGCTTTTTGAATCCCAGCCGAATCATCGACCCCTTTTTAAATAAGCAATTACGTTAACCTAAGAGATTTTATTGATGTCTGCACCCAATCCCCAGCGTGTTAAAGACTACCTGTTGGCTTTGCAAAACAACATTTGTAGCAGTATTGAAGGCCTTGAGGAAGAGGGTGGTTTTAAAGAAGACCTATGGGATAGAGGGGGCGATACAGGCGGAGGGCGTACGAGGCTGATAGAGAATGGCAAGGTGTTTGAGCAGGCGGGGGTTAATTTTTCGCATGTAAGAGGTGACGCCTTACCCGGATCAGCAACACAGAATCGTCCCAAGTTGGCGGGGCGAAATTTTGAAGCAATGGGCGTTTCATTGGTGATACACCCTCGTAATCCTTATGTACCGACATCACATGCTAATGTGCGATTTTTTATCGCAGAAAAAGACGGTGAAGCACCAATTTGGTGGTTTGGAGGCGGCTTTGATTTAACGCCTTATTATGGCTTTGAAGATGATGCAAAGCATTGGCATCGGCAGGCAAAAAAAGCGTGCGAACCTTTTGGTGATAATGTTTATAACGATTATAAAAAATGGTGTGATGAATATTTCTTTTTAAAGCATCGTAATGAACCGCGCGGTATCGGAGGGCTTTTCTTTGATGATTTAAATGAAGGGGGGTTCGAACGTTGTTTCAAGCTGATGAAGAGCGTGGGTGACCACTATATTTCTGCCTACCAGCCTATTGTCGAGCGACGTAAAAGCTTGCCGTATACTGACAAGGAACGAGATTTTCAGCTCTATAGGAGAGGCCGCTATGTAGAGTTTAACTTGGTGTATGACAGAGGGACCCTGTTTGGGTTGCAAACAGGTGGCCGTACGGAATCCATTTTAATGTCATTGCCACCACAGGTTAGCTGGCGTTATAACTGGCACCCAGAAGCAGGGACAGCTGAAAGCGAACTGTATGATGTTTTTTTGAAGCCTAAAGATTGGCTTGCTTAAACAGAGCTGTTATTAAGACTTGTTGCTCGTTTCTTCTCGAACAAGTTGGCTGTCTGTTTCTGATAACTTGTTTTTTTCGGCTAATTGTTGAATAACTTGATCGAGTCCACCGGCGCTTTTGATGGTTTTAGAAAAGCTCGCTTTGTAATTAGTTACCATGCTAATCCCTTCGATGATCACATCATACGCTTTCCATTCGCCAGCTTTGTTAAGGGCCATTCGGTAATTAACAGCAACGGGTGGACGAGAAGGTTGAATAATTTCAGTTTTAACCATTAGCCTTGTGTCTGTTGGGTCGAAGGTCATTGGTATGAAATGTATGGTCCATTCATCAAATTCTTTAAAGGCAGTGGCGTAAGTATTTACCAATAAGCCCTTGAACTCTTTTTGGAATGAGGTTTTTTGCTCTTCGCTTGCTTTACGCCAGTGTTTACCTAAAACAAGTCTAGAAATTTTATTTAAATCAACACGAGGTTCAAGTACTTCGTTGACCAACTGAAAAACATAATCAAGGTCATCGAGTTTACTTTTATCCTTTTGAAGGATGTCGTGTAACAGGTCAGATGTTTCTTGGATGACTTGTTGAGGAGGGTTTAAGTCTTCAGCGCTTGCAAATGAGCTAATTGTTAATGCAAAGGCGAAGAGCCCGACGGTTAAAAAACCTTTTAGTTTGTTCATTGTCTATATCCTGTTCTTATTTTGTAGTGCCGGGTTATCCCCTGGAATAGATTATTTTCTTGTCCTATTGCAGCTTCATTTATCGTCATTGCCCCTCTCTGGTGGCAGGGGTTGTAAAAAGACGCTAGTGTAGGCATTGTCGGGCAAGATACAATACTTAATTAAAGTTTATTAGGTGTTTAATTAAGCGGCCTTTGATCTGTGTTTGTAAAAAGTATAGTCGATCAGTTTAATTTTTCTACAGTGTTTTGTCGACTAAGTCGTTAAAATGTCAAAAATGATTATAGCTTGAAATGGTGGGTAAAATGAAGATCAATAAAACAAACTCGATTCTAGTCAGAAGGCAACGACGTATGCGATCAAGCCAGTTTAGTCGCCGTTTAATGCGTGAAACAGTGTTAACAACGGATGATCTGATTTACCCCGTATTTGTGATTGAGGGCGAGAGCCAACGTCAAACAATCGATTCTATGCCGGGTGTTGAGCGACTTAGTATTGATTTGTTGGTGGACGAAGCGCGTGAACTCGTGACACTAGGGGTGCCTGCGATTGCCTTATTTCCTGTGACGCCCGCGAGTGTTAAAACAAGTTCAGCAGAGGAAGCGTGGAACCCGCAAGGTTTGGCGCAAAGAGCAGTTCGGGCGTTAAAGGCTGCATTGCCGGAGCTAGGTGTTATTACCGATGTCGCCTTAGACCCTTTTACAACACATGGTCAGGATGGGTTGATTGACGATACTGGTTATGTGTTAAACGATGACACGGTGGAGGTGTTGGTAAAACAAGCCTTGTCCCATGCAGAAGCGGGGGCTGATGTGGTGGCACCCTCAGATATGATGGATGGTCGTGTGGGTGCAATCCGCGAAGCACTGGAGGTAGAGGGCTATACGAATACTAAAATTTTGGCCTATTCGGCGAAATATGCGTCCAGTTTTTATGGCCCGTTTAGGGATGCAGTGGGTTCTGCGGCTCAGTTAGGAGCAGGCAATAAGTACAGTTATCAAATGGACTGTGCAAATACCGATGAGGCATTGATTGAAGTCGGCTTAGATATTGAAGAAGGTGCTGACATGGTAATGGTCAAGCCAGGCATGCCCTACCTAGATATTGTTCGTCGGGTGGCTGAATCGTTTGACACCCCCGTATTTGCTTATCAGGTGAGTGGGGAGTACGCAATGATAAAGGCAGCGGTGCAAAATGCTTGGCTTGAGGAGCGAGCGGTTGTTTTAGAGTCTTTACTGGCATTTAAACGGGCAGGTGCGCAGGGTGTTTTAACTTACTTTGCAAAAGATGTGGCACGCTGGCTAACGGAAGAAAAATAATGACGGATCGCTACGCAGTATTTGGGTTTCCCATTGGGCACAGTTTATCACCTATTATTCACCGACAGTTTGCTGATCAGACTGGGCAGCAATTAAGCTATGAGGCGCAGGAAGTGAAGCCCGACGTGTTTAATGAAGCGCTTGCTGATTTTTTTAAGGCTGGTGGAAAAGGTGTTAATTGCACCGTACCTTTGAAAGAGCTCGCATATGAAGCAGTAGACCAATTAACACAGCGCGCTAAATTTAGTGGGGCGGTTAATACGATTAAGCGTTTAGACGATGGTTCTTTATTAGGTGATAATACCGATGGTATAGGGCTGTTAACTGACCTTTGCACAAATTTAGGGGTGGAGATAGATGATCAGCGAGTCCTTGTGTTGGGTGCTGGCGGAGCATCTCGTGGAATACTAGGGCCGTTGCTCGAGGCAAAGCCTAGGCAACTTTATTTGGCTAATAGAACTGTCTCAAAAGCAAAAGCAATGGAAGTTTTATTTTCTTCATTGGGCCGAATTCAGTCTTCAAGTTATGAAGACTTAGCAGGAAAGCAATTTGATTTGATCATTAATGCGACATCGGCCAGTTTAAGTGGTTCTTTGCCTGAGATAGCAAATGGCTTATTGTCGCCGAACGGGGTTTGCTATGATTTGGCGTATAGTGAGCAGCCGACAGCATTTGTGTGTTGGGGTATGCAAGAAGGCGCCCGCTTATCAGTGGATGGTCGGGGTATGTTAGTCGAGCAAGCAGCGCATGCGTTTCATCTTTGGCGTGGAGTTATGCCTGAGACTTCAGCCGTCTTAAAGGGGCTAAAGTAAAGCGCATTGAAATGCTGTTGAGCTTGTAAAGTTAAATGGATGAGCTAGCATCATCAGCCCATTGGCATGCTTTTAAATAGTCGTTTGAATAGTTATCACCTATGGGCCAATTAAGTTGCTGCTCATGTTTAATGATTATTTTTAAGACCTCACCCATCTCACCTTTTTGTTCAACTAAGGCGTCTATAATCTCACTTTTCAAGGGTAGGGGTTTAACGGCCTCCTTCATTGTCATGTCTAATAAGGCATCCAATGTAGACAGCAGCCCCATTAGAAAATAGCTGTTTGGGTGTGCTTTGTCGTTCTTTACGGCAATGTTTTCTGCCAATTTAGCACGTACTAAGGCATGCTTTATAAGCTCTAAGGGTTTAGAAGGGATGCTGCGCAAGCTAATTAATGTCGCCCACTTCTTTGTTTCATCAATACCTAAGATAACAATGGCTTGTTTAATTCGTTCAATGGGGTTTTTGAACGAGAAGCTGGCAGAGTTTAAATACTTTAAAAGCATATGGGTAAGATTAGGGTCCTTTTCAATGGTGCTTTCGAGTTCAGACATTGAAATGTCCACCTGGTTAACATGGGCTAGAAGTTGGATGATAGCAAACGTGCTAGCGCTAACAGTACGCCCTTTTATTAACTCTGGTCTTGAAAAGAAATATCCCTGAAATAGCTCGCAGCCTATTTGCTTATAGGCATTGAAGTCGTCGAAGGTCTCTATTTTTTCAGCTAAAAATTGTATAGCACAAGGTTGGAGTTTTTCAATTAAGGCTTTGTTGACCTCGATGGAGGTGAGGGTTAAATCAAACTTAATAATAGAGGCTAATTCGATTAAAGGGTCCCATTTTGGGCTGTACACGAAGTCATCAAGAGCGAAAGTAAATCCCTTTTCTGAAAGCTCTTGAGCTCTTTCGATAAGACTAGCGTCAGGTTGAATGTCTTCTAATAACTCTAAGATAACTTGCTCAGAAGGCAGAGCTTCAATCAGAGGGCTAAATAAATCTTCATACGATATATTGATAAAAACAAAGTGGTTGTTTGCTGCTTTTTGTAACCCTAAGTCTAAGGCAGAAGAAGCGATAACCTCAGCAGTAAGAGAATGTGTTTGTTGCTTTTCATCTTCAATCGGGCGATACAAAAATTCATAGGCGTGAAGCTCTAAGGAGCGGTTTAGTATGGGTTGTCGAGCAAACGAGAAATGACGCATGACAGTAGCCCTTAGGATAATGAATGAATGATACCTTTCAGTTTAGTTGAAGAAACGCATTAGGTTGCCTCGTTAAGGTATTTATTTTTCAATCGAACATAGTTCTGCGGTGAATAGGCTAAAAACTGGGCTTCTTTTTCATTAATGGGCCGAGCTTTTTTGACTGGAGAGCCAATATATAAATAGCCACTTTCTAATACCTTTCCCGGAGGGACAAGACTCCCAGCACCAATTATCACTTGGTCATTGACGATAGCGCCATCCATCACAATAGCGCCCATTCCAATCAGGCAACGATTACCAATGGTGCAGCCATGCAGTGTCACCTTATGCCCAACGGTTACGTCTTCTCCAATCACAACAGGGTAGCCCCCTGGGTTAAAGTCACTGGCATGGGTAACGTGTATAACGCTACCATCTTGAATATTAGAACGACGACCAATTTTAATACTATGAATGTCGCCACGAACAACGGCTAATGGCCAAATAGACACATCGGCAGCAAGTTCAACGTCGCCAATAACAACGGCGGTATCGTGGATAAAGGTAGAGTCTTCAGTTCGCGGTGTTTTAGAGTCAAAAGATTTAACGTGCATGTGCGATTTCCTGTTCTATACTTTAGTGAGTATTTGTTAAAGGGAGAAAGACATGAGTGTATCAGGATTTATGGCATTGGCCGTTATTGTTGTCTTAGTGGGCTATGGAATAGCGTTGTATAACAGCTTAGTGAGCTTGAAACATAGCGTATCAAAAGCGTGGTCAAACATTGATGTGTTGCTTAAGCAGCGACATGATGAGTTACCAAAATTGGTTGAAACGTGTCGGCAATACATGAAACATGAGCAAGACACCTTGGAAAAAGTTATGTTGGCGCGCTCGGGCGTTTCAAATGCCCTAGGCGAGTCAGATGTGGCGGCATTAGGGAAGGCGGAAACACAGATGCGGCAAGGTCTCATGAACCTATTTGCCGTTGCCGAAGCCTACCCTGAACTAAAAGCAAATGAGTCGTTTAAAGAGCTGCAAAATAGAATAAGTCAGCTAGAGAATAACATCGCGGACCGACGTGAATTTTATAATGAAAGCGTGAATTTAAATAATGTCCGTATTGAGCAATTTCCAGATGTATTGATAGCAAAATTCTTTAACTTTAATGATTTTGATTTATTAGAGTTTGAAGCGTCACAAACGGCCGATGTTAATGTTAAAAAATTATTTGAATAATGAATGAGTGGGCAGAGGCCATTGAACGCTTGCCGGCTGATGAGTTTTGGGTATATTTTATTGCTACATGCCTAATTTCCTTGGCCTGCCTATATTTTTATTTTCGTTATTTGTGGCGTTATCGCATTATGCAGGACACGCCGACGGCACTGATCAGGTCGGCATCACAAGGTTATAACGAGTTTGCTGGCATCGCTAGATTATTACCTGGCGAGCCTATTATTGCGCCCTTAACGAAGCAAAGCTGTGTTTGGTATTGGTATAAAGTAGAAGAGAAACAGTCGCATTATGTGCGGGGGCGTAGCCGTACCAGTTGGAGCCTTTTTGAAACTGGTATTAGTGACGGCGTGTTTTCTCTGCATGGTAAAACGGGGCGGGCAATTGTTAACCCAGATGATGCTGAAGTAATCCATTCGGTTTCTGATACTTGGTATGGCAGTTCACCTTTTCCAACCACAGGTCCAAAAGGCTTTAGTTCAAGTGCGTTTGCTCTTGCTAAGCGATACCGTTATAGCGAAAAACGCATTCATGAAGGTGATCAATTGTATGTTCTTGGTGACTTTAAGTCGTTTAAGGAACTGGCGTTGCCAACAAAGGATGAGTCTTTAGCGGCGATATTAAGGCAATGGAAAAGCAACCCGCGGATGCTATTAAACCGTTTTGATGAAGACCGCGATGGGCACATTGATTCAGCGGAGTGGGAAAAGGCTGTTCTTATTGCAAAACACCAGTTGGCAGAGGAGTTAGCCCGTCAGCATCGTGGACCTGTTGAGCATATAATTGAAAGACCAATGAGTAGCCGTAAACCATTTTTAATTTCAACAAAAAATGAGGCAGTGCTTACCGCGAGGTTTCAATATAAATCTTGGGTGTCGCTGTGTTTGTTTTTTGCGATAAGTGGGGTGGCGCTGTGGATGATGAATGTGCGTATGGGCTAGTTTTCTAAAGACCAGTGTCGATTTTCTTTGGCAGTCAGCTAGGCTTCTTAGTTTAAGTATTCGTTATGCAAAGTGTTGAGGCTTGGAAGCTGCACTGAAGCATGCGAAAATACTTTATTTTTCAACTGTATAAAAATATGACAAACCCTTTATTAGAAGAATTTGAGCTTCCGCACTTTAGTGAAATAACTGCAGCCGATATTGAGCCAGCTATTAATGAGGTGCTAGCAAAAAACAAAAGAGAAATAACTTCTTTGCTTGAGGGGGGCAAAGAATACAGTTGGGAAAACCTGGTGCACCCGATTGAATTGATGGATGATTATTTAAACCGAGTGTGGTCGCCAGTCAGTCACTTAAACTCGGTGATGAACAATGACGAGTGGCGTGAAGCGTATTCTAATTGTTTACCTAAGCTCAGCGAATACTCAACAGAAATTGGCCAAAATAAAGAGCTCTACCTTGCTTATCTTTCGATTAAAAAAGGGGCTGAGTATAAGGTATTGAGCACGGCACAAAAAAAGATTATTGATAATGCGTTGCGCGACTTTGAGTTGTCGGGGGTGGCTTTGCCGAGTGATAAAAAACAACGTTATATGGATATATCGCAGCAATTGTCGACATTAACGAACCAATTTGAAGAAAATTTAATGGATGCCACCAATGATTGGAGCCAATTGGTGACAGATGAGGCTGATTTGCAAGGCTTGCCCGCATCGGCGATGGATCTACTCCGTCAAACAGCGCAGCAAAAGGATCAAGACGGTTGGATGCTGACGTTAGAGTTCCCGTGCTATATGGCAATTATGACGTATGCAGATAACCGTGAGTTACGCTATGCCATACATCATGCTTTTGTAACAAGGGCGTCTGATCAAGGAACTGGCAAAGAAAGCTGGGATAATTCACAGTTGATGAAAGACATCGTGGGCTTGCGACATGAAAAGGCACAATTGTTAGGTTACAAAAGTTATGCTCATTTATCGTTGGCCACCAAAATGGCCGATAAGCCTGAGGATGTACTGACATTTTTAAATCAATTGGCCGATAGCTCTTTGCCAATGGCTAAAAAAGATTATGCGACCTTATGTGACTTCGCTGCTAAGCAAGGACATAAAGGTGCTGTTGAATCGTGGGATGTCGCTTATTATTCAGAAAAGCTACGTCAAGAGAGGTATCAGTTTTCTCAAGAAGAAGTGAAGCCATATTTTCCTGCAAATCGTGTATTAACAGGGATGTTTAAGGTGGTTGAGAAACTGTATGGGCTTAATATTTCAGAAGTAAAAGACGTTAATACCTGGCATAAAGATGTGCAGCTTTTTTCCATTACGGATGAAAAAGGTGTTCACCGAGGTCGGTTCTTTATTGATCTTTTTGCTCGTCCGCATAAGCGAGGAGGGGCCTGGATGGATGAGTGCGTGACCCGTTTTAAAAAGAAAGACGGGGTGCAAACGCCGGTTGCGTATCTAACGTGTAATTTCACCCCACCTATCGGTGAAGACCCATCGTTGCTAACTCATGGCGAAGTAGAAACGCTCTTTCATGAGTTTGGACATGGCTTGCACCATATGCTGACACAAGTTGATTACTTAAGTGTGTCCGGCATACATGGTGTGGAATGGGATGCCGTTGAGTTACCTAGCCAGTTTATGGAAAACTGGTGCTGGCAAGCAGAGGTAATGCCGTTAATTTCTGGTCACTATAAAACGGGTGAGGTACTGCCACAGGAAATATTTGAAAAAATGTTGGCAGCGAAGAACTTTCAGTCGGGTATGCAGATGGTGAGGCAGATTGAGTTTTCAATATTTGATTTTCGAATTCATTTGGAATATGACGCAACAAACGATTCGCAAATTTATGATGTGTTGGAACAAGTTAGAGCGGATGTTAGTGTTGTTAAAACACCAGAATTTAATCGTTTTCCGAATAGCTTTTCACATATTTTTGCAGGAGGTTATGCGGCAGGCTATTACAGTTATAAGTGGGCGGAGGTTCTATCTAGCGATGCTTTTTCGTTGTTTGAAGAAAAAGGAATCTTTGATGAGCAAACAGGGCGTTCTTTTTTACACAACATTTTAGAAAAGGGAGGGAGCGATGATGCGCTTGAATTATTTACAGCGTTTAGAGGAAGAAAGCCAACAATAGATGCTCTCTTGAAGCATTCAGGCATTGCAGCATAAGATGTTAAAGCACGTTTTCTTTTTGCTGTTGTTTTTGCCAGCCATGGCGAATGCAGCACATATAACCGATAAATTATTAGCTGGCATGTATGCTGAACCTAATAATAGTGAACAACCTACACAGTTACTCCCAAGTGGCACACCTGTTGAATTAATAGGTGAGGCTAAGGGCTTTGTAAAAGTGCAGTTGGTGGGTGGTGAAACGGGGTGGGTTGAAAAACGGTTTTTATCAGAAGAAAAGCCGGCAAAGGTTAGGCTGCTTTCACTTCAAAGTAAATACAGGCAGCTTCAAGAAAAGTTAGATCGTGCAGAAGCGACATTAACGAAATTAAATCAGCCGACTGAAGAGGTTGTGCCGAATGAGCAAAAGAACGATCAACGTATCACTGAAGAACTACAAGAGGCGTTGGCTAAGGCGAAAAAGACTATTCAACAGCTACAGCAAGAGAATGAGCAACGCCAGTTGGTAGACAATGTGACAAAAACGGTGCCACCAACAGATAATGAGCCAGTCAGCTTTTCTTTTACAGGACTAAGTCTGTTGTTATTGGTTCTTAGTATGCTTATTGGCGTGTATCTGGGTATAAAATTTCAAGATGCCCGTCAGCTGAAACGGCATGGTGGGTTTAGAATTTAAGCATTTCCAACAACAAAGGCGCTTTGATTAGCGCCTTTGTTGCATTTTGGTGATGTAAGCAGTAGTTCTATTAATCGGCCACTTTAATGTAAAAGCATTGAATATCATCATCGCGTTCATGTCTTAACATTTGATGCTTTGATTTATCAATAAACACGCCAACATCAAGATGAGAGGCAGGGTCGGTTGCTAACATTTTAATAATGTCGCCCGGGCTAGATTTTTGAAGCTGTTGCTTGAGTCTTAATAACGGTAGCGGGCAGTTTAAGCCTTTCGCATCCAGTGTTATATCGTATTTCATATCTTAGTTTTTATATTGGTGTTACTTTATAATCTCATCATAATGAACAGTCTAAAGTAAGTATGGATTATAAGGATTTACGTGATTTTATCTCAAAACTTGAACAGTTAGGTGAGTTAAAGCGAGTCAATCAAGAGGTTGACCCTCATCTTGAGATGACAGAGATATGTGACCGGGTGTTGAAACAGGAAGGACCAGCAATACTATTTGAAAACCCTAAAGGTTATTCGATACCGGTTTTAGCTAATTTATTCGGAACGCCGAAACGGGTTGCTTTAGGGATGGGGCAAGATACTGTTAGTGCATTAAGGGATGTCGGTGAAGTGCTGGCAGCACTTAAAGAACCTGAGCCACCAGAAGGTGTAAAGGATGCTTGGGCAAAATTACCGGTTTATAAGCAAGTACTTAATATGGCGCCAAAGGTGGTTAAAAAACCCGTGTGCCAGCAGGTTGTTATTGAAGGAGAGGCTGTTAATTTGGCTGATTTTCCGATTCAAACATGTTGGCCTGATGATGCGGGGCCACTGATTACGTGGCCATTAGTCATTACTAAGGGGCCATTAGCAAAACGGCAGAACCTAGGTATTTATCGCCAACAGGTGATTGGGCGCAATAAAGTCATTATGCGGTGGTTAGCGCATAGAGGCGGAGCGCTAGATTTTAAAGCATGGCAAGCAGAGCACCCAGGGGAGCCCTTTCCAATAGCCGTTGTGTTGGGCGCTGACCCTGCCACCATTTTGGCGGCGGTAACGCCTGTGCCGGATGCGTTATCAGAATATGCATTTGCAGGGTTATTACGTGGTTCTAAAACAGAAATTGCAGATTGCTTAACGCATGATCTACAAGTTCCTTCTAGTGCTGAGATTGTTCTGGAGGGCTATTTATACCCTGATGAAATGGCAGATGAAGGGCCGTTTGGTGACCACACAGGCTACTACAATGAAGTTGAACGCTTTCCTGTTTTTACGATTGAAAAAATAACGCATCGTAAAAACCCTATCTATCATTCAACCTATACGGGCAAGCCACCTGATGAGCCTGCTATTTTGGGTGTTTCGTTGAATGAAGTATTTGTGCCGATTTTAAAAAAACAATTTCCTGAAATTCAAGACTTTTACTTACCACCAGAAGGCTGTTCTTATCGGATGGCGATAGTCAGCATTAAAAAGCAATACCCAGGGCATGCAAAACGAATCATGTTTGGTATTTGGTCATTTTTACGGCAATTTATGTATACCAAGTTTGTTATTGTGACGGATGATGATGTGGATATTCGTGATTGGGAATCAGTTATTTGGGCCATGACCACACGTGTTGATCCATCCAGAGATACGACGTTGATTGAAAACACGCCGATTGATTATTTAGATTTTGCGTCGCCAGTTTCTGGCTTAGGTTCAAAAATGGGTTTGGATGCGACAAATAAATGGCCAGGGGAAACCACGCGAGAATGGGGTAAGCCGATTGAAATGAGCGTACCGGTTAAGCTTAAGATTGACGAACTATGGTCAACCTTAGGGCTAGATTAGCTGGATTGGCTTGTTGATGGAGCCAGGTTTAGTTTGTTTGCGTTTATGCTCAGCTCAAGCCCCGTTTTATAGTGGGCGCTTGCCTCGTTATTAGGGTCGCCTAACTGTTCTTGCACTTGGCCTAATAGCAGATAGGCTAAGCTAGACGGTTGCAGTGAAATACTGTCGTCTAGGTATGATTTAGCTTTGCTCCAATGCTCTTGCTCTATGCAAAGTTGCGCCAGTGCATTAAAAAATTCGCTGCTGGCCCCATGTTTTCGTAACCATTTTTCTAGCTGCTGCTGTTTTTTTTCTGCTGGAATAGTTAATTGCATATACCGAGCCAGTAAGTCAGGGTTTGCTTGTGCATTTAGGCCCTTAATCAATAGCTCTTCAGCGGTGGCATTATCGCCTGTGCGAATCAGTTGAGAAGTGTAAGCGATCAGGTAACGAGGGTTTAGCTTCTGTTTTTTGTCGAGTGCCTTCCAAATCATACTAAGCGTTAATTGGCCAGACTCAAGGTTGTTTGAAAATAACTGTGTTAACACTTTTTCTTCAACCGGTAGCCACTCTTGTGAAGCAATTTTTCGGTTGTTTTTTATTGATGGTAGTAAATGATAAAGAGCTTCCCACTCGTTTAACTGTAGATGTGTTTTCATTAACAACGTTAAAACAATAGGGTGGCTAGGTGTTGCTGTTCTTAGCTGTTGCAGTGTGGCAAGCGCCTGTTCAAATTGACCAGCGGCGAGTTGTAACTTAGCACGTGTTAGTTGAATGGCATGTATTTGGTCGGGCAACGTCTTGCCTGCCTTAAATAAATATTCATCTCGGCGATTATAAGCGCCTTGAGACTGGGCGGCATGGGCGGCGCTAAGGTAGTTCAGTAAAGGGGTGTCACTTTGTTCAGCATGCTTGACTAAGAGTTTTTCAGAGCGCTGCCAATTGCCTTCGGCAGAATTAATCAGGCCCTTATTAATTTCTTTTTGTGAGCGGGTCGTTTTACGTTTTTGGTTCCATCTGCTGATGCTTTTGGGACTACGTTTAAGAGTGAGCAGGGCTCTTAAAGAGAAATAAAAACCAATGAAAATAATCAATGTAACAAACAACAGGACTGCCAGAGACGTCTCAATGGATACGTGCCCATAAGTTAAAAGGGCGTATCCAGGTTCCAGATGTACCTGATAAGCAAGTCCACTAGCGATGACTAGAGCGAGTATGAGAAGAAGTATTAGTTTCATAGTGCTTGCCTCTATTGCTCTGCTTTAGTAGGTTCCGGAGCTGCCGAAGTTGGCATGTTATTGTCTATTGCGAGGGGGGCTGGTTCTTCAGCTGGTGGCTGTGAGCTGAGATCCTTTTTTTCTATGGAAGCAGGGGTAGTAATAGTGATTGAAGGGGCGGTACTGTCTTCGGCTGACATGCTTAATAGGGGCAAATCGCGCAGCATCTTTAACGATAAGGCAATAGAGGGAAGCTCAGCTTTGATGACTGTATTTTCAAGCTTATCAAGTTGCTTAAGGGCCGTTTTTACAGCAGGGTTGTTATGATCAAAGTAATCACCTAGCCAAGTTTTAGCAATGGCGATGTTCGCAGTGTAAAGGGCTTGTTGCTGGTTAATTAAGGCTAGCCTGGCTGATTCAAGCTTTAAGGCTAAATTTTTTCTAATCAGTTCAATGCGCTCTGGTGTCATCAACGCGGCTAAAGGTTTATCGCTGCGCCGAACGACGATTAATTTACTGAAGCTCTCCCAAGCATCGTTAAGGGTGTCTTGAATATTTTCTGGAATAGGGGAGGTATCACCTTTACCAATTTCAGGTGCTTGAGCGGTACCGGCATGAGGCGCTTTAATACCCATGTTAGAAACGGCGTCTTCTAGGGCCAAAAGTTGCGACGAAAGACCTACCGTATCTGGTAAGACGGTACTGTTGAGAAGGTTTATTTCTTTTGCTATTTGTTGACGAATGGCAAATGTTAGGGGGTCGCCATTTTCTTTAAGTCGTTGATCAGCGGTCTGTAGAGCAACAATGGCGGTATCAACGTCTCCGGCTAATTGTAAGCGGGTATTGGCCACACTCACTAAATACTCAGCTTCAGCAATAAGCCATTGACGCCTATTTTTGCCGACTTGTTGTTGTAATAAAGTGATCCTTTCATCTGCCGACTGCTCGAGCTGCTCAACGTGTGAGTTAAGGTCTGATAACTGATTGCTAACTTGACGGGTTTTAGATTGGAGTTCGTTTGAAGCTCCGGACGTGTCGTTTTTAAGTGCGTCGATGCTGCTCGACAGTTGACTAATGTGTTGAGTGAGTTGCTTAAAGGCGAGGTACCCAGCCATGGTGGCCAGAATAACTAAAAAAATGGCCAGCCAAGCAATCGCACTTCTTGATTTTTGTTTGGGCTGATTAGTAGATGATGTCTTTGCCACTACCTTTTCAGGCTGCTTACTGCTTGCCTTAGGGTTAGGTTTGTCTTCAGTGTGCGCTTCCTGTTTTGATGAGTCATTCATGACAGATATCCGTGAGTGATAAAGATTAGGTCATTTCAATACATAGAGCCTAATGGTTGTAAAGTCAGTTATGGTCCTCTTCAGTATAGCGCCGAAACAGCTACGATGCTTAAAAAAATTTGTTAGCGTTTTTTGTCTTGGTTGATGGCAGAGACTAAGCCTTTATCGCTAGCCCCATGACTAATGAGCAGATGTTGGCAGTCAAGACTGCTGGCGTAGCGGGCAAGTCGTTCGCTAAAGACCACGAAAGTACACTGTTGTTTAAGCTCATCAATAGGCCTTGGCGGGATTAGAAATAGGTTGTCTAAGGCCAGTTGACTAGTGATAGTGATGTAGGCGGGTTTCTTGTTGTGGCTTGTCTTGTAATTATTAGGTAATGTGCGTTGGTATACGTCAAGAGTATCAACGGTCATGCCGCGTTTTTGTAGTTGTTCAGCCAATAAAGTACGGCCTCCTTTGCCTTTAATGATGAGCCCTTTTTTTTGCTTAAGGTCGCTTGGAAGCTGTGTAAGTAGGCGCTCAGAATTAAAGGGTTTAGCGGCAGTAATGGCAGGTTTTAAACCGAGTTGGTCCAGCGTGTCGGCTGTTTTAGGCCCAATGGCAATCATGCCAGAAGGTGTTTTTTGCCATTGATGATCTATTAGGCGATCGGCCTGTATAACTGCATTTGCACTGATAAAAATCAGGTAATCGTAGTTACTATGCTGGTATAAAGTGTTGCTAATATGCGCTGTATTTTCAACAGCTTGAATCGCTATGGTTGGGTAGCGAATTGGTGTAAAGCCTGCTGCCGTTAACAGGCCACATAGGTGATCTGATTGATGGGCCGGCCGCGTGACTAAGACAGTTTTTTCATTACTCTGCATGATCGTACAGTTTGTCTAGAATCTCCTTAGCACCGGCAGCTAAGAGACGGTTAGCAACGGTAACGCCAATCTTTTCTGCATCCTCAAGGGGGCCTTCTAGTTGTTCAGTGATCATTACACTGCCATCAGGTTCTGCGACCAAACCATGTAGGCGTAAAATATCACCTTTAATCCTTGCGTGCCCCGCGATGGGGGCTTGGCACCCACCTTCCAGTGTGAAATTCATGGCGCGTTCGGCCTGCACACGAATAGCTGTAGGCTTGTCATGTAAGCATTCAATGAGCGCTAGTGTTGCCGTGTCGCCCTGCCTACATTCTATGCCGATAGCGCCTTGGCCAATAGCCGCCAACAATGTGTTAACCGGAAGGGGCATTTTTATTCTGTTCTCAAAGCCAAGGCGAATCAGACCCGCTGCAGCAAGAATAATGGCATCATAATCGCCGTTATCTAACTTTTGCAGGCGACTATTTACGTTTCCTCGAAGTGATTTGATGTGTAAGTCAGGGCGCATTTTAAGTAGCTGGCTCTGACGCCTAAGACTTGAGGTGCCAACAACAGCGCCTATGGGTAAATCGTTAATGCTTGAGTAGGCGTTGGAAACAAAGGCATCCCGAGGGTCTTCACGTGACAAAATAGCGCCAATTTCAAAGCCCTCTGGTACTTGAGCGGGTACATCTTTCATCGAGTGAACGGCGAGGTCTGCATCACCATTTAGCATTCCCTGCTCAAGCTCTTTAATAAAAAGGCCTTTACCACCAATTTTTGCTAAGGGGGTGTCAAGAATTTTGTCACCTTGGGTGACCATTTTAACCAACTCAATTTCAAGTGAAGGGTGTGATGCTTTTAGCAATTTAGCGACGTGTTCAGCTTGCCAAAGGGCTAATGGGCTTTTGCGAGTTGCGATTTTAATCAGAGACATGACGGTAACAAAGGGTTGTGAGATAGACGGATTATATCAGCCGGTGACGACATGTTTAAGGAGACTCAGTCTTTCTGTCGCAGAAAACGGTTTAATTCGGCTTGGTGTCGTCGACTGATGCTCAAGGTGTCTTTATAGCCTTTAAGCTGCAGCTCGAATTGGCCCGAGGCAGATTTTGTAATAGCGTGTATGGCAGTTGTATTAACCAGGGCATTACGATGAATGCGAAAGAATTGTGTGCCGAATTCTTCCTCCAGTAATTTCAGCGAGTCTTCGATTAATATCGACTCTGTTGCAGTCGACGCGAGAACGTATTTATGGTCAGCTTTGAAGAATAAGATATCGTTGACGTTCAGGACTTTAAGGCCATGATGTGTATGAGCGCAAAGGTGTTGGCGTGGTCGTGATAATAATGGCGCGGCTTGTTTGATATCGATGGGCTGCGCCATGTATTGCGCTGCTTTATCAATGGCTTGATCTAATCGAGCTTGTTTAACCGGCTTAAGCAAATAATCAATGGCATTTTTATCAAAAGCCTCAATAGCGTATTCGTCGTAGGCGGTGACAAAGACTACCCGTGTTTTTAATTGAGCGTTTGCTATTTCAGTAGCGGTTTGCAAACCATCCATTTTTGGCATGCGAATATCCAGTAAAGCCAGCTCAGGTTGAATATCAATGCATTGCTTTAATGCGTCAACCCCATTACTGGCATCGGCATAGACAGTGTGGTGGCTGCTAATTGCATCGACTAGTCTTTTTAAACGTTGCCTTGCCAGTGGTTCATCATCTGCAATTAAGATTTTCATAAGAGGGACTTTTGGTATGGAAATTTAAGTTGGGTCTGGAATTCTAAATCGCTTGAGCTGACCAGTAACTGGCTTTGCCCTGGGAAGCATTGCTCCATTCGAAGGCGGATATTATGCAAGGCCATCTTGTTTCCGCCTCGCTCCTTTGATGCGTGTTCATTGCCAATAGGGTTTTTGACGAGTAAACGAATAATACTTTTTTCCATACTGCCAGAAATATTCAGCTCGCCGCCGTCACCGACCGTTTCAATACCATGGTAAACGGCATTTTCAATGATAGGTTGAATGCTTAACGGCGGGATGAGGGCATCGCTTGGGATGTTTGAAATATCTAACCGTATGGTTAACCGATCACCTAAACGGGTTTGCTCGATATTTAAATATTGTTGAATGAAAGCAAGTTCTTGGCTAAAAGGAATCAGTCGTTTAGAGGTTTGCATATTAGCTCGAAATAATTCAGCTAAGTCTTCTGTCAGCGACTCAGCCAAGGGTGGGTCTATTCGCGTTAGGCTGGCAATGGTATTTAGGCTATTAAATAAAAAATGTGGTCGAATACGGGCCTGTAATGCATCAAGTTGTGCATCGGCTTCTGCCTTTATTTGTCTGCGCCATTGAAATTGAATGTATAGAAAGCGTAATAAAATAAGGCTAAAGATAATACTGATACCCGTATTTCTTAAATAGATACTAAGGTAGCTATTTGGGGAACTTGCAAATAGGTCTAGCTGGGGTAATAAAAAAGAGATGACCCAGGTAATGAACAAGGTTGTAAGGTTGATGGTGAAAAACATCAGAAGACATATCTGGGTTGAAGAACAACGGTTTATTTTTTCTTTCAAAGCGCAAAAAATAGCAGCGCATGTAAAGGCAACCCATAAAATAAACAAGGCATTTAAACTAAGCGCTACCCAAAAGTCACCACTTATAAAGCTGGTATTTAAGGCAAGAATAATGGCCAGTAATTGAGAAATAAGCGTGAGATACAGGACATTCTTAGCAAGACACATGTCCGGCAAAAAATAAGCTTGTTGTGTGAGAGAACTTTTGTCCATGCTGGAAGTGCTAGCCTATGTTCTATTCGTTCTAAAGTAAGCGATTCTTAAGTGATATACTAGGCGAAAATTCACTTTTGTAGCTAAAGACATGTCACTAGATAAACAAAATAAATTGTGGGGCGGCCGCTTCACTGAAAGCACCGACGCCTTTGTTCAGGCATTTACAGCCTCCGTTGATTTTGATCAACGTCTAGCACCGTATGATATTCAAGGCTCAGTCGCTCACGCCAAAATGTTGACCAAGGTGGGGATTCTAACTGAGCAAGAATGTCAGCAGATAGAGGAAGGCTTAGCGGATATCTTAAGCTGTATTCAAGCGGGTGAGTTTGAATGGTCTGTTGCATTGGAAGATGTGCACATGAACATTGAGGCGGCGTTAACCGAACGTATCGGTATGGCAGGTAAAAAGCTGCATACAGGGCGTTCACGTAATGATCAGGTGGCGACAGATATTCGTTTGTTTTTGCGTGACCAGCTAGGGATGATTCAATCAGAGTTGAAGCGTTTACAACAAGGTCTGGTCAGTTTGGCCGAACAGCATACTGATACGATTATGCCTGGCTTTACACACCTACAAGTGGCGCAACCGGTCACCTTTGGGCATCACTTAATGGCGTGGTTTGAAATGCTAAAGCGTGATGCCGAACGGTTTGCAGATTGTGCAAAACGGGTTAATGTTATGCCGCTGGGGTCAGCCGCGTTAGCCGGAACGAGTTACCCGATTGACCGCTTTATGACGGCAGAATTGTTGGGTTTTTCTCGCCCGTCAGCCAATTCTTTAGATGGTGTTAGTGACCGTGATTTTGCAATAGAATTTTGTGCGGCCTCTGCCTTGTTGATGACGCACTTATCTCGCTTTTCAGAAGAAATTGTTTTATGGACGAGCGCGCAATTTAATTTTGTTGATTTGCCAGACGCGTTTTGTACCGGTTCATCGATCATGCCGCAAAAGAAAAACCCCGATGTGCCTGAATTGGTGCGCGGTAAAACAGGGCGCGTAAACGGTCACTTGGTGTCGTTGTTAACGCTGATGAAGTCCCAACCCTTAGCCTACAACAAAGATAACCAAGAAGATAAAGAGCCGTTGTTTGATACCGTCGATACGGTTTTAGGGTCTTTGCGTGCGTTTGCCGATATGGTGCCGAATATTAAGCCAGTAAAAGCATCGATGCTGAAGGCCGCTAAACAAGGCTTTTCCACAGCAACAGATTTGGCAGATTACTTGGTAGGTAAAGGCATTGCATTTAGAGATGCACACGAAATTGTAGGGTTGGCAGTGCGCTTAGGAACTGAAACGGGCCGTGATTTATCGGAGTTGTCGCTTGACGAGTTGCAGGGCTTTTCACAAGACATCGGCGATGATGTCTTTCAGGTGCTGACCCTAGAGGGCTCTGTGTGTGCGCGAAACCATTTGGGTGGAACAGCGCCAAATCAAGTACGCCAAGCAATAATGGATGCAAAGACGTTGTTAGCAGAATGAAGAAAAGCTAAGAAAAAACAGTATTTTTGAAAAAATCAGCAATACTTAGGGTACGACTAATAACAGTAACTTTTAGCTAAAAGATGTTTGATTCATTGTCAGGAGGGTGGGGACAGCAAGCACTAGACGTTGCAGATTTTGGTGTGTTGGTAATGAATGAGCAAGGCGTTCAATGGCTTAACCCTTACCTGTTATCTTTGCTTCAACAAGAAGAAATACAAGATAGTACGACGTTCAAAAGTAGTGAGTTGACTTCTTTGTTACTGAGCGCCGGTAACCCCTTTCCTGTGCCGCCGCAGCAAACTCAGCAACGGTGGCTCAGACGCGAACATATCAAGACGCCTGAGTACGATATCTACTTTTTTCATGATTGTACGGACTTAGTCATTATTGGTAATGAGTGCAGACGACTACAGGATGATTTGTCTGGCTTAAACTTAAAAGACCCAACAACTGGGATGATGAGTAATGATGTGATTGTTGAAATGCTGGATGGGCATATTAGTCGTAGTCGTCGTTACGATAACCCGTTATCGTTGTTAAGAATCAGTTATTTTTTTCCAGATCAAATGGATAGCCAACTATTCTCGCGTTGCGTCAAACGCATTGCTTATTTTCTTAAAGACCAGCTGCGCTGGGCCGATCAAATTGGCATGCTGGATCCTCATACCTTTCTGGTGATACTGCCCGAGACCAATTATCAATCTGCTGCTTCATTGTTAAAAAAATTTAATGAAGAGCCGCATTTGTCCTTGTTTGCCAAAGGTGATGGCCGCCCAGTTTCTTTTTCGGTTGGGCTAACCGAATGGTCAAAAGGGGATACGACTCAGGCAATGTTACAAGCACTACGAGATGATATCGATCTGACGGCAGTCATGTAGCGGATGGTTGGTTCAGTAAAAAAACCTGTTCAGGGGCGTCATTTAAAATGCATCAGCCTTGTCGGCCCGAATGGTGATATTAGTAAGAAAGATTTAAAAGTAGTCAAGCAGCGATTTTTAAACCTTCATAAGTTAAAAATGCAACGGGCTATAGATGCTGTTACCCCTCGGCAGAAAATATTCTTAGAATTATTACCGTTGTTATTTCACGTTAATCACCCTGTGTTGCCCGGTTATGTGTCCAGCGAAACGCCTGCCGGTATTGCTGATTATTCGCCAGATAAGCTTTCCATTGATAAAGCTAAAAAGTTGGGTAAAGGCTTTGTTTATAGCAAACGAGCCAAACGTGCTTTCGGCATTGAGTCCATTTTTTTGATGGGGAGTGTTGGCAGTATTGCATATGTTAAAGACAGTGATATGGATTTATGGCTGTGCTATGCGCCAACTTTATCAACGAGCGCCTTGGCGCTGTTGCAAGAAAAAGCCAGTAGTATTGAAAAGTGGGCAACAACGCTAGGCCTTGAAGTGCATTTCTTTTTGATGAATGCGGAAAAATTTAAACAAGGTGAAGCAACGCCCTTGTCCTCAGAAAGCAGTGGCAGTACGCAGCATCATTTATTATTAGAAGAGTTTTACCGTACCGCCTTGTATGTTGCTGGTCGTTACCCAGTGTGGTGGCTGGTACCACCAACAGAAGAAAACAACTATCAAGTGTTTGTTGATAATTTATTAAAGCAGCGCTTTATTGATCAGCATGATGTCATTGATTTTGGAGGGCTTGAAAAGGTTCCTGCCGAAGAGTTTTTAGGGGCCTCATTTTGGCACTTATACAAGGCGATCGACTCGCCTTATAAGTCGCTATTAAAGCTGATGTTAATGGAATCGTATGTTGACCAGTACCCCAGTTCTCATTGGGCTGCATTATTAATGAAGGAACGAGTGTATGCAGGTGAGTCAGATGCTAATAAACTCGATGCTTACCTTATTTTGTATGATGTGCTTGAAGCGTACTTCATTGGAAGGGACGAGCCTGAGCGTTTGAACTTAATGCGGTATTGTTTTTTCAGCAAGCTTAATGAGCATGCGCGTATAGCGGCTACGCCCGATTGGCGACAACGTGTTTTTAGTGACATGCTGGCTAAATGCCAGCCGTTGCCTGATTACATTAAACATTCGTTGGACAATAAGGGCTGGAATATTTCCCAAGCACAACAAGAAAAACAGCGTTTAACTCATGAGCTGACATACAGTTATCGCTTGTTGGTGAAGTTTGCAAAACAGAGAGTCGAAAAATCAAGGCGTGATAATGAAGAGTTCCTGCTATTAGGAAGAAAGCTTAACGCGACGTTTGAAAAACGTCCTAGTAAATTAGAGCGCTCTACGATCAAACACACCTTGTTACAGCCTGAAACTAAAGTTGTATTAACGCAGGTAGTGAAAAATACGCAAACAAGCTGGCTATTAAATAGGCTGGGAGAGGGGCGCGATGAGCAATTTATACGACAGGCCCCTAGCTTAATTGGCTTGATAGCGTGGAGTGTTGATAATGGCGTAGTCGGTAGCAGAACAAAGGTTGCCTTAAACCCGGGGGCAAGCCAGATAAGTTCACGCGAAGTCGCGCAGACACTGCATTCGATCCAGTCGTTTTTTGATGCGCTGCCAAAAAAACCGGTTCACTTGAAGGCGTATTGTCATGAGTCAGTGGTGACAGATGTCCTGTTAGTGATTAATTCAGGTTTAGATTCAATGAGTAGTTTCACTGAAAAAGGGGTGAACCTAACCAGTGAGCGGTCAGATGCCTTAAGTTTTGGCTCTCAGCGGCGGAACTTGGTGTATACGGTAGACATGCTGCTACGCAATTCCTGGAACGAAGTTATTATTGGTAAATACGAGTCAGCAACCGGTCTAATGAATTGTTTTTGTGATATTTTTGACCATAAAACACTCGGTCCTGCACAAGTGCTTCCACGTTTGGTCAGTGCTAGTTATAACTCGCCCAGAGCGATGAGTGTCGCTAAGCGAATACAAGCGTTGTTTAAAGAAGTGGCGATTGTTTTTAGACAATATGCGCATGGTGTGTCACCACGTTTTGTTATTCAGCTGGCTCGCTCGTTCTATATTATGCAGGTTAACGATGGCAAAATGACAGCCACCGGCGTAGCGGAAAATCATTTGTTTGAAGAGCTAGCAAGGCCTCAGCCAGTTTTTAGTCCAGTATATTTTGATAATAAAATTGACCCAAAAGGCTTACTGCCTGTTATTTATAGACATCATAAGGCAGGTCATACAAACCTTTATTACAGTCAACTCGGTGATAATAAGGCGCAAGTTTATATTTTAGATGAGAACGGTTCGATGTTTTTTGACGAGCAGACATTTGTGTACGAAACGTCATTATTGCAATCGTATCGGGTATTAATTGATAGTGTTTTTCATCGCCGAGGACTGGGTGCTGAGCAATTAAGTAGTACCGCTTTTGATGCGGAAATAATGTGTTATAAACTGGAGAAAATTGGCCAACATTGGGGGCATAAGCAAGTGTTCGTGTCCGATAAGGTAGAACCGGATATGATAAATGTTCGGGTGGTTTATGATGAACAGACCAAAGGGACATATATTTATTGCAACGATCAAGTGTTCTCAAGCCTTGAGCAGGGTGATCAGCTGTATAGCAGTGTATCGCGGTTTATCGTGCAGGCACGAAAATCTGCAGAAAAGTACCCAATATATATTACTGATATCGATGTTCCGTATTATGAACTCGGGGCAAGCAGTGATGATGCGCTGCAAATGGTTCATTATCTAAATTACAAGCAACGCATAGAGAAAAAGCTAAACGTTTAAGGCTTTAAGGTATTAACGACGACTAAAGAAATGAGCCCCCAGCCTTTAAAAAGGCTGGGGGTTTGTAAGGCTTAATTTAAAGTTGCTTAAGAACAGTATCAACATCACTGCAGGTAAAAGGGTCATCTGCGCAGTTGTCTTCTTTTCCTGGTTCACTGAATAAAGCAGTGATCTTTCCATCATCAACGATCATAGCGTAGCGCCAAGAACGCTCACCGAAGCCCAAGTTCTCTTTTTTAACCAGCATGTTCATTAAACGTGTGAACTCACCATTACCATCGGGTAGCATTTTCACGTTTTTAATACCAAGGTTTTTACTCCATTGGTACATGGTAAAGGCGTCATTCACGCTTAAGCAGTAAACTTCGTCAACACCTTTTGCTTTTAACTCTGCATGCTTGGCTTCAAAGCCCGGTAGATGGGTGCTTGAACAAGTGGGTGTAAAGGCACCGGGTAATGCAAAAAGAACAATTTTTTTACCAGCAAAGATGTCATCTGTTGTGAGGTCTTGCCAGCGAAAAGGGTTGTCACCTTCAATGCTGGTATCTCTTACGCGTGTTTTGAACGTGCACTGAGGTACTAATTGTGTCATAGATATCTCCTATTGGTTTAAATGGTTGGTTTATCGCTACAAGTGATAGTTTAGTCTTGATGTTTTATCAGGTAAAATCAATTGTTATTATTAATTTAATAGGTATTATCTATAGTTGATTTTTGTTAACACAAAGGTTTTTGAGCTGTTTTATAAGCTCAGTGCGTGGGTTTGTTTGTCGGCTGACTAAATAAATAGTGCGTTTCGGTTTAGGTTCTTCAAAAGGTATGTAGCGAATATTGTCATCATTGTTTTGAATCGCAATCGTAGGTATAAACGTAATGCCTGTGCCAGCAATGACCATTTGTCTCAATGTTTCAAGGCTGGTGGCCCTTACATTTTGTTCTTCATCTATACCGCTGAGCTGGCAAAACTGTAAGGCCTGGTCTCTTAGACAGTGCCCTTCGTCTAATAAGAGCAAGGGTTGATTGGTTAATTCATCTGGATTAATGATGGTTTGTTCGGCTAACGGATGGTTCGTTGCCACAGCGAGTTTAAATTCGTCATCAAATAAATTTTCTGCGATCAAGCTTTCATCATGGATAGGGCCGGCTAGTAGTGCTGCATCGATGAGCCCCGTTTTTAGTTTATGGAGCAAGATGTCAGTTTTTTCTTCTACTAAGATTAAACGCAGGTTAGGAAGCTTTTTTTTAATAAGTGGAATTAGTTTGGGAAGAATATAAGGGGCGATGGTAGGAAATGCGCCTAATGTAAAATCACCGGCGAAAGGGTCTTGTTCATGTTTTGCTAAAATGCTGATGTGTTCAGCATCTTGCAAGATACGCTTTGCCGTTTCAATAACCTGCTTGCCTATCTCGGTGACTAAAACATGTTTGTTGTTACGTTCAAAAATTTTAATATTTAATGAATTTTCGAGCTTTTTAATTTGCATGCTCAACGTGGGTTGGCTAACAAAGCATTGTTCGGCGGCCTTAACAAAGCTTTTTGTTTCTGCGACAGCAACAATGTATTTTAAATCCCGAAGGTTCATGGTTTGTATGTTTAGTGAAAGAAGAGAGTTAACAATAGATTATTGTATTTAAAGTAGAATTAAAAGCCAGGTTAAAGCAACTAATAAGCTGCCGAATAATACGGCAGCTGAAGCTATATCTTTAGCCTTTCCAGATAACTCGTGGTACTCGAGCCCGATTCTATCTACCGTTGCTTCGACTGCAGAATTTATTAATTCTATTATAAGGAGAAGTAGCAAACTACCGATAAGCAAGGCTCTTTCAGTAGGTATCTCGGTGATATAAAAGGCTAAGGGGGTGGCTAGTACAGTCAGTACTACCTCCTGTCTAAAGGCTTCTTCATGTGCCCAACATGCCTTTACTCCTGCCAGCGAGTTGCTCCAAGCTGCTTTTAGCCGTTGTATACCCTTTAAGTTTTGTCCGGCCAAGGTGGTTTCCTAAGAAAAGTTAGTATTTGACGGTTAATTTAGCGTAAGTTCTTGTTTGTGAGAGATAGAAACAAAATCAATCATTTTCTTTGGGGTGAATGGTGAACCAATCATACGTTTCCTAGCAATAAAATGTTTATTAAAGATACTTCTAGTCGGGTTATTACCTATGAAATCTATGCCTGCCAAGTCAGCCCAACTATAAATAAAGTCAGACGTTTGATAAGGGTGGTTTAGGGTTTTTTGAATTGAAGAGGTTGGATGCATTTTTTTCCATTCAGGAGATAGCCAGGCAATAAAAGGGACGGTATACATTGCGGGTGTTGGTTTGCCTTCATTCCTGCCACAAAATAAATCATCTTTTGTGTCGTAAACTTCTTCTCCATGATCTGAGAAATACACTAAAGAACTGTTTGTTGAGGTCTCTTTTAGAATGTTAATTAAGCTTGAGACAACGTAGTCATTGAATAAGATAGCGTTATCATAATCATTGTATTCCTCAGCGTGTTCATCTGGTACCCAGTCTGGCATACCAGCGCGACCAGTAAATTGTTTGAAACTTTCTGGATAACGATAATTGTATTTACGGTGCGTCCCAAGTAGGTGTACGACAATAAATGTTGGGCCATCACTATTACTTAAGGCGTTTTTGAATGGCTTTAGGACACCATCATCAAGCTGACTAGAGTTTTGAACACGGTTGTTGTTTAAATATACTTGCTCATCTGCTTGCTGGGAGAAGGTGAGTAATAAGGTGTTGCGCTTTGTTTGTGTTTGTTGGTTTGTAATCCAAAGCGATTTATAACCAGCTTGACGCATCATGTTTATTAGAGTTGGCTTGGTTAAGTAAACATCAGGGTTTTTCTGGTCGGCGAATGTTAGCACTTGTTGTAAAGCTTCAATTGTAGAAGGTCTTGGGCTAATCACATCGGTATATGTCAGTAATTCGTGCTGCATATTATCTAACAGAGGAGTTGTGTGGCGAGAGTACCCATATAAACTCATTCTTTGTGAGTTAGTTGACTCTCCTATGACAAGCACCATGGTTTGCTTATTATTTGAATAAACAAGGTTACTTAGAGGCGGTATTTGAGTGCTTTCCGCCAACTGTTCATTCATTGCGTCTAACACTTTTGTGTATTTAAAATAACCAGCAATCATATTCCAAGGTGCCGCAGGCTCAATTTTATCTTGAAATGATTTAATAGAATAATCCCAGCTTTTGCCATAAACGATGAGGGGTTTTAAAAAACCACCTCCAAAGATCAGTGAAACAATACAAATAGTAATGAGCTTATTTAATCTAGGTAGATAAACGGGCGTTATTTGGCGCCATAAGTAGATACCCGTGAGAGCATGAGTGATAGCCAAGAGAATGATTTTATAATCAAGGTATGATTCTATAAATTCCTTACTTTCTGAGACATTTGATTCAAAAATGATGAAAAGTACGCTTTGAGAAAAATCTTGCCCGTAGATGTAAAAATAACTGAGGCTAACTAGAGAGGCAGGCCAAATTAATAGGCCAATAAAGGCTGAAATTTTGCGCGTATATTGAGGCCAAATTAAATTGGGAACCAGCCAAATAGTCGATATAAATAAAGCTTGCCGTATGCCAACTGTATTTGACATGCCTGCAGCATAAATTAAGATTTGGCTTAACCCAGAGAAATAAAAAAAATACAGGTAAAGCTTGCCTAACGATTTCCAACTAAAGTTTGATGACATAAGGTTCCTATATCAGTAGATGCATGGTTTGCATTGTAGTGACGTAATATTAAGGAAGCCTTAAACGGGGAAATCATATTAGGGTTTTGTTTGAAAGTGTGGCGATGTCCAAATGAAATGGGTGAATGAGGGTCTCCGTCTTTATTGGGCTTGTGCTGTTATCGAAGGAAATTTTTTTTTGATAAAAAGTCAGTGCTTGTCAAGACAGCACGGTTGTTAACCAATCTTTAATGTGATGAATTTCTTGTGGGCAAACGGAGTGTTCCATCGGGTAAGCATGCCAGTCAACACAATAGCCTGACGCTTCAAGAAAGCGGCGTGATGAGTCTGCTTGTTCAATTGGTATCACAGGATCAAAGTCACCGTGCCCATAGAAAATTGGAATCTTAGCGTGACCGCTTTGTTCAGCGGTTGGCAATGTATCTTGCATAGGAATATAGGTTGAAAGAGCCATAATGCCTGCAAGCGTTTCAGGAAAGCGTAGGCCTGCGTCAAAAGCGATGACCCCACCTTGAGAAAAGCCAGCAATAACAATTTTTGAAGGCTCAATGCCTGTCGCGATTTCGTCATTGATCATGTCAGTAATGGTTTTGCTTGACGATACAATGCCAGCATTGTCGGCACGTTTCATTAAGTCCATTTCGGTAATGTCATACCAAGCGGGCATGACAGCGCCGCCGTTGATAGTTACCGCGATGGAAGGGGCATGAGGAAAGACGAACCGTATGCCTAGTTCATCTTGAATACCTAGCTCAGATACGATGGGTGCAAAATCATTGCCATTAGCGCCTAGGCCATGTAGCCAAATAACGGAACAACGAATAGGTGTGTTTGGGTTTGAGATAATGGCAGGAAGTCGGGTAGCTAGCATGGCGATAGGTTCAATTGGTTTCTAGAAAGGGTTAGAGTATGCCAAAAAATGCCAAACGTTTATACTGTCGATTACTGAAATAATTAAAGGGTACAAAATGTCGCGTTTATTAAAAATGATGCTAATTTGTGGGTTACTGGCCATGCTAGCTGCTTGTGGACAGAAAGGGCCGCTGTATATGCCGAGTAATCAAATCGCACAAGAATTAGGTTTGTAATGGATTATTTTCAGTACCAAGATAAGCAACTTTTTGCGGAAAATGTTTCGGTTCAATCAATCGTAGAGCAATTCTCTAGCCCCACCTATATTTATTCCCGGGCGACATTGGAACGCCACTGGAAGGCATTTGATCAAGCCTTTGAAGGACGTCCGCACTTAATATGTTATGCGGTTAAAGCGAACTCGAACATTGCGGTGCTAAATGTACTAGCACGCTTAGGTTCAGGGTTTGATATTGTGTCTATCGGTGAGTTAGAACGTGTGTTAACAGCGGGTGGGCAGCCTGAAAAAATTGTTTTCTCAGGGGTTGGTAAACGGCATGATGAAATACGCAGGGCGTTAGACGTTGGTATTCGTTGTTTTAATGTGGAAGTCTCTGCAGAGTTAGACCGTATCAATGAAATTGCGGGTGAGTTAGGTCATATTGCGAATATTTCTATTCGCGTTAACCCTGATGTAGATGCGCAAACGCACCCTTATATTTCTACGGGGTTAAAAGAAAATAAATTTGGCTTAGATATTGAAACAGCCTTTATGGAGTATCAACGCGCGAATGCGTTGCCGCATTTGAATATTACGGGCTTAGATTGCCATATAGGCTCGCAGTTAACGGATGTTGCGCCGTTTGTGGATGCGCTGGATCGGGTATTAAGTTTATTGGATCGGTTACAAGGTGTGGGTATTCGTATTGATCATCTGGATTTAGGTGGAGGTCTTGGTATTTGTTATCGAGACGAGCAACCACCATTGCCTGCCGACTATGTAAAAGCCTTGTACCAAAAGCTAGGCGATCTGCCCTATGAAATATTATTAGAACCAGGCCGTGCAATTGCCGGAAATGCAGGTATTTTAGTGACTAAGGTTGAATATATTAAACCGGTAGAAGGTAAGCGGTTTGCTATTGTAGATGCAGCGATGAATGACTTGATGCGCCCTGCACTATATCAAGCGTGGCAAAATATTGTGCCTGTTAATTTAACGTCAACAGCTAAAACAGCTTGTTATGATATTGTTGGTCCAGTTTGTGAAACAGGTGATTTTTTAGGAAAAGACCGTGAGCTGGCTATTGAAGAAGGCGATTTATTAGCGGTCCGTTCTGCGGGCGCTTATGGGTTCACAATGAGCTCGAATTACAATTCAAGACCAAGTGCTGCTGAGGTTATGGTGGATGGAGAGCAGATCCACTTAATTGGCGCACGACAACGGTTAGAAAGCTTATGGCAAAACGAAGCACTATTACCGAATGAAACTGAGGACGCAGGTTGTTAATTAACTTTAGTAAAATGCATGGCTTAGGTAATGACTTTGTTGTTATTGATGCCATAAACCAAACGGTTCAGCTAACGGCCGAGCAAATTAAAGCCTTAGCCGATCGCCACTACGGTATTGGCTTTGACCAACTACTCTTAGTAGAACCGGCAAAAATGAGTGCGGACTTTCGTTATGTTATTTATAACGCAGATGGTAGTGAGGTTTCTCAGTGTGGTAATGGCGCACGTTGTTTTGCGCTATTCGTGACACAAAAAGGCTTAACCAATAAACGCTCAATTCGAGTGGAAACAGACGCCGGTGAGTTGGTTTTAACGGTTAATGAGGAACAGTTGGTAACGGTTGATATGGGGGTTCCAAAACTCGACCCGGCAAATGTTCCATTAATAGCGAAGCAACAACAATTACAATACAGCGTTGATGTATTGGATAGGACCGTAGCGTTTTCAGCGTTATCAATGGGTAATCCTCATGCAGTACTTCAAGTTGAAAATGTCGCGACAGCAGAGGTCGAGGCAGTGGGCGCCGCGCTGGAAAGTCATAGCCTTTTCCCAGAGCGGGCGAATATTGGTTTTAGTGAAATAACGGGGCCGGATAGCCTCGCATTACGTGTTTATGAGCGCGGCGCCGGTGAAACCTTGGCTTGTGGAAGCGGTGCTTGTGCGGCGGTTGTTGCCGCAGTTCGATTGGGTAAAGTAACCACGCCAACAACGGTTGCCCTAACCGGTGGCGAATTAACGATTGATTGGCAAGGTGAAGGGGCTCCGGTAATGATGAGCGGGCCGGCGACATTTGTTTTTGATGGTATGATTGATATATGAGTACACAAGCAACTGCAACAACAGAAGGGTTAACGGCTGAACAAGTCCGTGAATACTTGTTAACCACACCAGATTTTTTTAATCAATATCCAGAGTTACTCGACGATATTCAAGTGGTAGAGCAGCACGGTGGCGTGGTTTCTCTTACGATGCGTCAACTAGCAATTTTACGAGATAAAAACGAAAAGTCTCAAAAGCAACTTGAAGGCCTGTTAGCGATTGCGCGTGAAAATGATGCCTTATTCGGGCGGATGCAGCAGTTAACAACCACATTAATTGATGCTCGTTGTGTGGAAGATGTATTCGCAACACTTGATGACACCCTGCGAGAATGTTTCGGTGCAGAGTTTTTTGCTATTCGCTTAGTAGACGAAAATAGCGACAGTGTCTTCCCCATCAGTGATGTTCTCTGGCAAAAAGATAATCCTCAGTTAGAGCATTTTAAACGCTTGCTTGAGTCACAGAAGATTAAGTGTGGCTTGCCGACACACGCACAGGCGAAGGCGTTGTTTAATCAACAAGCGGATGAGGTTAAGTCTGCTGCGCTGATTCCACTCAAGGTCGCCCAACAAGATGGCATATTGGCCATAGGCAGTAAGGATTCAGACCGTTTTCACACAACCATGGGTACCTTGTTTTTAGAGCACCTTGGGGAGCTGGTTGCCAAACGGCTTAACTCACTGCAAGAGATAAAAGAGTAACGATGGAACCAGCGGCTGTTGAGGCACGTCAGCAGTTTTTAGATGCATTAAACGTTGAGCGTAGATTCTCTTTAAATACGTTACAAGCCTATGCGCGTGACTTATCTCAATTAGTTAATTATTGTGATGAGAATGAGCTCGTTTCATGGTCGCAACTTGATCCACACCATGTTCGGCGTTTTGTCGCACAGCGACACCGAAAAGGCTTGAGTGCTCGAAGTTTGCAGCGCGAATTATCGGCCTGTCGGAGCTTTTTTAGTTATCTCATTAAAACCAATGTGCTGTTGAATAACCCTGCGTCTGGTATTCGAGCGCCGAAATCAGCGAAAACCTTACCTAAGGTGTTGGATGTCGACCAGATTAATAGTCTGTTAGAGGCGGTCCCCAATGATGACCTGGAAATTCGTGATGTAGCGATGTGGGAACTGCTTTACTCGTCGGGTCTACGGGTCAGTGAATTAGCGAATATAGATTTAATGGACTTGGACTTAAGTAGCCGAACGGTTCATGTTGTCAACGGAAAAGGAGGTAAGTCCCGCTTATTACCGTTGGGCCGGAAGGCTGTCAACGCTATTCGTAAATGGTTAGCAGTGCGGATGGATAAGGTTAAAACGGGTGAAATGGCGTTGTTTGTCGGAAAGACAGGTTTACGCTTAAGCACAAGAAGTATTCAGTCGCGTTTAGAGCGATGGCGAAAACGCCAAGGCTTGCAAGGGCGCTTGCACCCACATATGTTACGACACTCATTTGCGAGTCATATGTTGGAGTCAAGCCAAGACCTTCGAGCGGTGCAAGAATTATTAGGTCACAGTAATATTAGTACCACGCAAGTATACACGCACTTAGATTTTCAACACCTAGCGTCGGTTTACGATAAAGCGCACCCAAAGGCTAAGCCGAAAAAGAAATAAGTTTTGGTTTAGTCTGGCTTTGGCAATTTACCATCCGAGGGTGTCTCTAAGATATCATTGTTAGAGGGGCCAAATAGCTTGCCTAAAAATGTAAATACGCGTTTTATTGCACGCCATAATTTTGGTAGTGCCCAAATCATTAAGAGGATAAATAAAACTAAACCGACCATAAAAAAGGTCGGATGTTGGATGGACGCCCAAACACCTGCAAAAACGGCGATATCTTCCATAATAGAGGCGGTCCAGTTGGTGAACGGTTCGGGTGATGTGTTTATTAACGCACGGCTACCTGTTTTTGTGGCATGCGTCGCACCAGCTAAGCTTCCACCAACGATGGCTGCTGCAATTTCAGCGGCAGGGCCAATGTCACCAATAGCACCAGCAGCTAACATAGCGCCAGCAGGAATTCTCACGAAAGTATGGATGGTATCCCAGCCGGTATCTACGCCGGGCACCTTATCGGCAAAAAACTCAACTGCATACATTAATCCAGCAGCGGTCATTACTAGCGGATCCGCTACAATCAATAAATCAGGCGGCAAATCAATATGACCAGTATGCGCTAAGTAACCAAGGGTTAAGAGTGTAGCGTATAAATTGATACCGCTCCCCCACGCTGCGCCCATGCTCAAGGCCAGTGTTTGAGAAATTTGGTTTAATTCATCCACAATAATCACTCCCTGTTTTACACATTGGGTAAGAATATCATAAGAACTATGAATACTAGCTAAACAAATAGGGATGCACGCTAAGGCATGATTATTGTGTAAAATAAAGGGTCAATAGTTTAAATGAGAGATTATCGTGGATTTTAGAGGAACAACAATCGTCTCTGTGCGACGAGGTGATAGTGTCGTAATAGGTGGTGATGGGCAAGTCACCTTGGGCAATACGATTATGAAAGGAAATGCTCGAAAAGTTCGTAAACTTGCTAGTGGGGATGTTATTGCTGGCTTCGCGGGTGCAACAGCCGATGCATTTACCTTGTTTGAGCGTTTTGAAGGCATGCTTGAAAAGCATCATGGTAATTTAACCCGCGCGGCGGTTGAAATGGCTAAAGATTGGCGAACAGACCGGATGCTGCGTAAGTTGGAAGCGCTACTGGCAATTGCAGACAGTAAAGACTCGCTGATTATTTCGGGTAATGGTGATGTGATTCAACCGGAGCAAGATCTTATTGCCATCGGTTCAGGTGGCCCCTTTGCACAATCAGCAGCCAAAGCGTTATTAGAAAATACAGAATTGAGTGCCCGTGAGATTGTAGAAAAATCACTCAATATTGCCGGCGATATCTGCATTTATACTAATCATAACCAAACGATAGAAGAATTAACGTCCGAGGGGAAAGAAGTAATATGAGCCAAATGACACCAAAAGAAATTGTGCATGAACTTGATAAGCATATTGTAGGGCAGAATGCGGCAAAACGAGCCGTAGCTATTGCCTTAAGAAACCGGTGGAGACGCTCACAAGTACCCGAGAATCTACGCAGTGAAATTACGCCCAAGAACATTTTAATGATTGGCCCAACAGGCGTTGGTAAAACAGAAATAGCGCGGCGTTTAGCAACCTTAGCCAAAGCGCCATTTATAAAAATTGAAGCAACTAAATTTACCGAGGTGGGTTATGTCGGTAGAGATGTTGATTCTATTATACGTGATCTTGCTGATATTGCCGTTAAAATGACCCGTGAAGTCGAGATGGGAAAAGTCAAACGTAGAGCGGAAGATGCAGCCGAGGACAGAGTGCTAGACCTTTTATTGCCGCGTGCTGAAAGCGTAGATACAAGCGATACAAGCGATACAACGGGTGATGCAACACGACAAAAATTTCGTAAAAAGCTGCGTGAAGGTGAATTAGACGATAAGGAAATTGAAGTCGAGATAAGTGCGCCTAGCGTGGGTGTGGAAATTATGGCACCTCCTGGTATGGAAGAAATGACCAACCAGTTGCAAGGGATGTTTCAAAACATGTCGGGTGATAAAAAGAAGAAACGTAAAATGTCCATTAAGCATGCTTTGGTGGCGATGGTCGAGGAAGAAGCGGCAAAACTGGTTAATGACGATGAGCTAAAGCACAAGGCAATAGAAAACCTAGAGCAAACGGGGATTGTATTTTTAGATGAGCTGGATAAAGTGTGTAAACGAGGTGATAGCGGCGGTGCCGATGTTTCTCGTGATGGCGTTCAGCGTGATTTGTTACCCTTAGTTGAAGGGAGTACCGTTACGACTAAGTATGGCCCTGTTAAAACAGACCACATTTTATTTATTGCCTCAGGTGCGTTTCACGTGTCGAAGCCTTCAGATCTTATTCCCGAGTTACAAGGCCGATTCCCTATTCGAGTTGAGCTAGATGCGTTGGTAGCAGCGGATTTTGTGCGTATTTTGACAGAACCAAATGCTTCGTTAACAGAGCAATATTCAGCCCTATTGGCAACTGAAGAAGTTAATTTGCAGTTCACAGAAGATGGGGTGGCACGGATTGCAGAAATGGCCTGGCAAGTGAATGAAGGCACTGAAAATATCGGTGCTCGTCGTCTGCATACAATTTTGGAGCGTTTATTGGATGAGATTTCATTCCGCGCACCGGCAGGCTCACCGATAGATGAAGTGATCGACGCGGCGTATGTAGACGAGCACTTAGGTGAGCTTGCTTCAGATGAAGATCTTTCGCGTTATATTTTGTAGGTAAAACATGGTAGCGATAACAGATTTGGTGCTAGACCAAAAAAACAGGGAGCTGTCATTGAGTTTTGATGATGGTAGAACAATAAAATTGAGTTGCGAATACTTACGCGTATTTTCACCCTCAGCAGAAGTACGTGGGCATGGCCCTGGGCAAGAAGTGTTACAAGTTGGCAAAGAATCGGTCAATATTGTTGCGATAGAGCCAGTGGGTAATTATGCCGTTCGCCTTGTATTCAGTGATGAGCATGATACAGGCTTGTATTCATGGCCATTTCTTATTGAATTGGCAGAGAATAAAGAAGAAAACTGGCAGGATTATTTGAACAGGCTTGAAGCAGCCGGCCATCAACGTCAGACATCATAAATCAGCGCGGTTATAAGGGTTTTACTATGGTAGATAAAACGACAACTCATTTTGGTTTTAAAGATGTTCCCGTTGCAGAAAAAGTAACTAAGGTTCGAGAAGTTTTTGACTCGGTTGCACCGTCGTACGACATTATGAATGATTTAATGTCGATGGGTGTTCACCGGTTGTGGAAACGCTTCACCGTAGAGATCGCGAACGTAAAGCCGGGACATGTGGTGCTTGATCTGGCCGGAGGAACAGGAGACCTGTCAGCACTGTTTGCTAAACGAGT
This sequence comes from Cycloclasticus pugetii PS-1, assembly GCF_000384415.1. Classification (NCBI taxonomy): domain Bacteria; kingdom Pseudomonadati; phylum Pseudomonadota; class Gammaproteobacteria; order Thiotrichales; family Piscirickettsiaceae; genus Cycloclasticus; species Cycloclasticus pugetii. Next base: position 2,183,944 of record NZ_ARVU01000001.1, on the reverse strand, counting down.
TGGAAAAACCGGCAAAGTTGTTTTAGCAGATATAAATGAAGCAATGCTACGGGTAGGCCGTGATCGAATGATCGATAAAGGTCATATTTCAAACATTACCTACAATTTGGCAAATGCTGAGTGTTTGCCCTATGCCTCTAATCAGTTTGATCGGGTTTGTATCGGTTTTGGACTAAGAAATGTTACAGATAAAGAGGCCGCATTGCGTTCGATGTTTGATGTACTTAAACCGGGTGGTCGCTTATTGATTTTAGAGTTTTCAAAGCCAACCAACCCACTTTTAGACAAGATTTACGATGCGTATTCATTCAAATTATTGCCTAAAATTGGTGAATTAGTTGCGAAAGATGGTGATAGCTACCAGTACCTCGCTGAATCAATTCGTATGCATCCAGATCAATCCACGTTGAAAGGTATGATGGAAGAAGCTGGCTTTGAGCGTTGCCAAGTGAACAACTTAACGGGTGGTATTGTGGCAGTTCATACGGGATATAAGCTGTAGCTGTTGTGTCATTAGTCAGCCCTTTTTTGAAACCATTGCAAATAGCGGTGAACCGTTATTTGGATTACGACCCAGAGGTTCCTAAGCAGCTAGCTAGGATGGAAGGTCGAGTTATTGAATTACATTTTCAGCAACTAGAGTTAAGCCTTTATATGATTATCAGCGCAGATGGGCTTGATATTCGAGAGGTATTTGAGGGCAAAGCTGATGCCACTATTTCAGGCACACCATTAGCATTGGCGATGATGAATATACAGTCATCAACCTCTAGCTTATTGTCGGGCGATGTGGTGATAGAGGGCGATACTGAGTTGGCTGCTCAATTCCAAACATTTCTTAAGGCGATAGAGGTTGACTGGGAAGAGCCATTATCGAAGATAACAGGTGATGTATTGGCTCATCAATTTGGAAACCTCGTTCGTGATGTATCGGCTTGGGTTCGAGAAACAACGAAGACAACCGCCATTAATGCATCAGAGTATGTTCGAGAAGAACAAAATATATTGCCCTCTAAATTTGAAGTGAATAAATTTAAAGCGGGTGTGGATGACTTACGATTATCTGTTGAGCGGCTAGAGGCAAAAGTCCAACGCTTGATGGCGGCGAAGCTTAACCTAGAAAACGACTGAAAAAGGAAGTAACGTGATAAACCCAACAACGGCCTTTCGGCTCATTCGAATTCAGCGTGTGTTGTTGCGTTATGGTCTCGATGAGTTTGTATTTAATTTACATTTATTTAGGCCGTTACGTTATTTAACCTATTTATCCCCTAGCTATTTTTTAGGTAAACGAAAGGGTTCGCGTGGTGAACGTCTTCGTAAGGCACTAGAAGATTTGGGGCCTATTTTTGTGAAGTTTGGCCAAATTTTATCAACACGGCAAGATTTATTGCCACCTGATATTGGCGAAGAGCTGTCGCGCTTACAAGATAATGTTCCACCCTTTGCTGATGATTTAGCGCGCCAGATTATCGAAAGCTCGTTAGAGGTTCCGATAGAAGAGGTGTTTTCGACTTTCTCACCTAGTCCCTTGGCATCAGCCTCTGTGGCGCAAGTGCATACAGCAACATTGCATACCGGCGAAGATGTTGTTGTCAAAGTGCTTCGTCCGGGAATTGAAAAAATTATTAATTCAGATGTGGGTCTGTTATATACCCTGGCGGAACTTGCTAATAAATACTGGGGTGAGGCCAAACGGTTAAAACCCTTAGATGTGGTTAAAGAGTTTGACCATACCATTCATGATGAGTTGGATCTTGTTCGAGAAGCCGCGAATGCCTCGCAGTTACGACGAAACTTTGAGAATTCAGAGCACCTTTATGTGCCCGATGTGTACTGGGATTATACGCGCCAAAATGTGATGGTGATGGAGCGAATCTATGGCACACCAATAGGCAAAATAGATCAATTGCGTGAAAAAGGTGTTGACTTAAAGTTACTTGCCGAACGGGGCGTGGAAATATTTTTCGCACAAGTATTTCGGGATAATTTTTTTCATGCCGATATGCATCCGGGTAATATTTTCGCCTCTGATGATGCAAAATACCTTGCGGTGGATTTCGGTATTATGGGAAGCGTGACGCTTGAAGACCAGCGCTATTTAGCAGAAAATTTCCTAGCCTTTTTTCAGCGTGACTACCTCCGTGTGGCGCAATTGCATATTGAATCGGGCTGGGTGCCTAAAGAAACCCGTGTTGATGAGTTTGAAAGCGCGATTCGTGCAGTGTGTGAGCCGATATTCGAAAAGCCGTTAAAAGAAATTTCGTACGGTCATTTGCTCTTACGCCTTTTTCAAACGGCGCGTCGTTTCGATATGGAAGTGCAGCCACAACTAGTCTTGTTACAAAAAACTTTATTGAATATTGAAGGCTTAGGTCGACAGCTTTATCCAGATTTGGATTTATGGCAAACCGCTAAACCGTATTTAGAGGAATGGTATAAAAATAAAGTAGGGCCAAAAGCGACCTTCAATAAGTTAAAAGAACACCTGCCGATGATGGGGGAAAAATTACCAGAGTTGCCAGAGATGATGTACCAAGTACTCAGTGATGCTTCAAAAGGTGAGCTTGAGGTTAAGTGGAGATCAGCGCAACTAGAAGAAATAAAGCAGCAAATGGCTAAAAATCACCGTAAGAGTATTATGGCAATTTGTGGTGGGAGTTTACTGATTTCAGCTGCGGTTATTTTAGGCTTAGATGGTTTTTCGCCGTTAATGCTGGGTGATGCGCCTTTAACTACTTGGGTTTTGGGTGTGCTGGGTGGAATATTACTGTTTAACGCATTAGACTAAACTTTCACGTTATTTTCACTCAAGGCGCTTAAGTTGGCGAAAAGAGGTTTTAGTGACGAGAGGTTCTGAGCATTTAGCGGCTACTAATAATTCTGTATCAATCATTGGTATAGATTGCGCGACGCAATCAAATAAAGTGGGTCTTGCGTTAGGCTCTGTTTCGAACGGCATATTAAGCATAGAGAAGGCTAGAAAGGTAGCTAAAAACGAATCTGTTGCTAATGTCGTGTCCAATTGGATAAAAGAACAAGGCAATGTTAAGACCTTAATAGCACTTGATTCCCCCTTAGGCTGGCCAGTAAAACTGGGCGAAGAGTTAATCGGCCATATGGCGGGCGCTTCGCTGAGTACCGATGCCCACCAGATGTTTCGCCGCAGAACAGACTTTTTTATAAAAGAAAAAGCAGGGAAGCAATCTTTAGATGTGGGTGCTGACCGTATTGCTAGAACAGCGCATGCTGCCTTGATGTTAATAGATGAGTTAACGGATCAGTTAGGGACGACAATCCCTTTGGCTTGGTCCGCTGAACTAGTTGACCCTATTAGTGCGATAGAGGTTTACCCTGCGGTAACTCTGAAATCTTGCCAGCTTCTTCCGGCAACAAGTTATAAGAAAGAAATCAGCAAAGAACGAAGCTGGATTTTTGATGGTCTTAGTCAGTTAATGAATGTATCAGAAATGGATAAAGAATTAGTTATCGCCGATGATGATATTTTGGATGCAGTGGTTTGTGTGCTAGCAGGTTATCACTTTATTCGTGCTGAAAGTGAGGGGCCGCGAACCAAGCAGGAACGAGCATTAGCAGAAAAAGAAGGCTGGATTTGGGCGAGAATGCCTCGGTGAGTTTGCTGATACTCAAGCACCAATTAAAGTGATAACAGTATTTTCAATAAGACAGTGTTGGTATCGGTTGTTGAGAACTTTTGAGGAGGCATAAATGCCAACAGATAAGTTGAGTAAAACAGTGGATCAGGTTGTTAGTAATGCTCGAAAAGATCGTGAGCAACGAGATACTGGTTACCGTGCGAAAGCGTTAAAAATGTACCCTTGGATTTGTGGTCGTTGCGCAAGAGAGTTTTCTCAACAGACGCTGCATGAGTTGACGGTACACCATCGAGATCACGATCATGATAATAACCCTGAGGACGGGAGTAATTGGGAGTTGTTATGCATTTACTGCCATGACAATGAGCATTCAAGGCAACTTGATCATCAATATGGCTCATTAACTGAAGATAAAACTAAAGAAGAGTTAAGGCAACACCCCTTTGCAGGGCTGGCAGACTTATTAAATAAATAACCCCTCCCAACGCTATTATTACTTTATGCTAATGAATCAATAATAAGAAAATAAGGAGAGAGAATGTCTGAGGTTAATAAAAAAATTGTTAGGGAGTTTTTTGCAGCGATGGACAGCAAACGCTTTGATGATATGAGAGATTTACTGCACCCAGATCATTTGTTCCACTTGCCGATGGCAAAAGAACCGTTGGATAAAGATGCACATATGATTATGAATATGAAGCTGCAAGAGTCAATGACAGATTTTGATCGGCACTTTTATGATCAAATTGCTGAAGGTGACAAGGTGGTTAGCAGAATGAAACTACGCATGAAACATGTTGGCGAGTTTAATGGTGTTGCACCGACAAATGAATATGTTGACCTAGACGCTATTCATATTATGCGAATAAAAGATGGATTGAATATTGAAGAGTGGGATGCAGTCGATTTTGTGCCTTTTCTTAAAGCACTGGGCTTTATTCCAAAAGACTCGAAAGGCCCTTGGGATTAAAGAGTAAGAGTTCACATATGATGTAATGGAGATAGCTCGGTTGCAGTGCTTAATGAGCTGGTCTAAGAAACGCCTATTGTTTTAAAACAATAGGCGTTTTTTTATTTAGGTGAATTAGAAGAAGAAGTTAAGGTTACTATCTGGGACGACAGTGTGATTAAACAACATGCTTCTTTTAGCCAGCTTGAGGCTATTGTCTTCAAGGCGCCAAATATCATCGCGCGATACCACCATGCGCTTTTCTACGCCATCCAGTCGGCTTCTAAGAACGGTAACAACAGAGAGAACGTTCCATTCACCCTCAACCTCTGTAGGGAACACCTCTATATTAGACACTGCGTGGTTTATCATGTTTTGAGGGTTCTCAGACCAAACGAGATTCGTCGCAAAGCGAGCAATACGTAGCTCTAATTGTTTTTTATAGTCATTAAAAATATTTGCGTCGAGAGGTTTGATAGCCTGCTTTTTTTCTTCACGTAAATAGCGAGCGGGTACGGGCATATAGTAATAAATATCGTCCGTTAGCATCGCTAGCCATTGGTCATACTCTTCATGGTCAAGAAGACGCGCTTCTTTATACAGAAGTGTTTGGAAGGTTTGGTAGGTGTCCGCATCAACAGCATTTTTAAAAGGAGATGGTTGACTCATTAGTTTTGTCCTCTTGTTGCATTTGCTTCTTCTAGGCTGTTGTAGTTTGGAACGGCGCTCCAATCTTTTGCTGCCATCATTTCTTGCCAGCGACGGTAGAAATATCGTTGGTTTTGTTCACCAACAAGGCCGTCACTAACGACGCCAGGCATTTCAGGGTGTGAGTACTCTTTGCCTAAGCCCATATTGGTGTATACATCTTTTTGGCGGGTTTGTAGGCCTCTGTTTTGTGAAGTACAGGCGGCAAAGTTTTCACCATCATCGTTATCAAACATGCCGGCGGCGCCAAATGTTCGGCAAACATTGTCGAGCACAGTTTGTTTTAACTCGTCTGACATCTCTTTATCAACCATCGCCCACGTCCACATTTCCATTTTTCCTGGACCTTTTGGATGATAAACACGGAACCAATTAAGCCCCGGTAACATTTGCACATTGGGGAAAATAGTCATGTTGATTTGCGAGCCCCAAAATTGCTTACCACGCGTTTCGCCAAGGCGTGAAATAACAGTCTCTCGGTTTTCTTCAAGGTAGCTAACAGGTAGGCTTGGATCAGGGTAGAACGCATAACCTGATTGCCCATCAAGAGATGAAATAATCGAGTGACCATTCATGCCACCACCAGCCATAGCAGTTGAGCTATCTACTTTAGTATTGCCTAGAGAAAGGCTTTCAATGTCCATTGAGGTAGCAACAGTCATAACACCTGCATGAGCCCAGCCAATATGATAGCCATCGCCGCAGGCGTTTTCGACAGGTAGTTTCCAGTTGACAGGGTATTCAACTTTTTGCGTTGAGCCGATTAACTCGGTGCCTTCTGGCATGGCGTCGAGCCAAACATCTAAGTACCATTTCATATCACCCAAATAATCATCCAAAGTCGGTGATTCTGGGTCAAAGTTACCAAAAATTAATCCTTTATAGCTATCTACCTTGCAAACAGGGTGTAAGCCAAATTTGGATTTATCGAGTTCATTGTAATAAGCATCCTCCTCCAGCGGGACAGATTGAAGCGTGCCATCTGCGGCAAAGCTCCACCCATGGTAGCTACAAGTAAACTGCTTGGCATTACCTTTATCTGCCTTACAAACACGGTTGCCGCGATGGGTGCAGGTGTTAAGGAAGGCTTTGACTGATTGGTCTTTTTGGCGAATAACGAGGACCTCATCTTCACCCATAAAGGTCCTAAAATAGTCACCTGGATCAGGAATTTGGCTTTCGTGCGCTAAAAATAACCAGCATTTGCCAAAGATTCTTTCTTGTTCTTGCTCATAGATGTCTTGTTCATGAAAAATAGATCTACTTTGTCGACCAGTTGTATTGTCGACCAGTTGGCTAACGTCCACTTTACCCATAATGTTCCCCTTATGTGTTGAATTTGAGAAGGATGATTAATAACTATCCATCTAGTATATATTTATAGTCCGATGCTTGTCTAACGCTTGGTTGGTAAAAGCGATGAGGTTGGGCAAAAGATTGATCCAAGGCATTTTTTATAAAAAGAGTAATCGATAACTTAATTTAAGCTGCCATAATATTAAAGTGATGGCTGTGATACCAAAAAAAATACTAAAACCCAAACGCCCAGAAAATGATGATTGTTGTGGTGGAGGGAGCTGTTGCCCGTGCGTTTGGGAGGACTACTTTAATCAACTGGATCTATGGAATGAGCAGCAAGTTAAGGAAAAACTTGATAATACGTTAGAATAAGAGAGACTTACTAACGCTATATCTTCTTAACGCTTCAGTGTAAAATTCACCATTTCAAAATTAGTGCGTTACGCGCTGATTATCAATCGATTAACAATAAGCAAAGATCATGAGCCCAAGACCTTCTCGTCAAACACTAGCGAATGCTATTCGTGTCCTTAGTATGGATGCTGTCCAACAAGCCAACTCAGGACACCCCGGTGCACCGATGGGAATGGCAGATATTGCAGAAGTACTATGGAATGACTTTTTGTCGCATAACCCAGCCAATCCACACTGGGTGAATAGAGATCGCTTCGTATTATCGAACGGTCATGGCTCGATGTTGTTATATTCGTTATTGCATTTGTCGGGTTACGATTTAGATATTGAAGACATTCGTAATTTTCGTCAGCTGCACTCTAAAACACCGGGTCACCCAGAATACGGATATGCGCCAGGGGTAGAAACAACGACAGGTCCTTTAGGTCAAGGTATTAGCAACGCGGTGGGTATGGCTTTAGCTGAAAAGGTATTAGCTGCACAATTTAATCAACCTAACTTCAAGGTGGTTGATCATTACACGTATACCTTTATGGGGGATGGTTGCTTGATGGAGGGCATTTCGCATGAAGCATGTTCTTATGCGGGTACGCTTGGCTTAGGCAAATTAATAGCGTTTTGGGATGATAACGGTATCTCGATTGATGGCGATGTAGAGGGTTGGTTTACCGATGATACGCCAGCACGTTTTGAAGCCTATGGTTGGCAAGTAGTTCGTGATGTAGATGGGCATAATGCTAATGACATCAAGCAGGCGATTGAGCAAGCACAAAAAGAAACGAATAAACCCACGTTAATTTGCTGTAAAACAGTGATTGGCTCTGGTGCGCCTAATAAAGAAGGGACGCATCATGTACATGGCGCTCCATTGGGTGCCGAAGAAATAGCCGCTACCAGAAAAGCATTAGGTTGGACAGCGCCTGCCTTTGAAATTCCAGCTGAGGTAAAGAATGCGTGGGATGCAAACGATAAAGGTGAACAAGCAGAAGCTCAATGGGAAGAGTTATTAGAAGCTTATGTGGCTGAATACCCAGACCTAGCTGATGAACTATTGCGTCGTTTATCGGGTGAGTTAAGTGCTGATTGGGCAGAAAAATCAGAGGCATTTGTGCAGGCAGCGCAGCAGGCAGGTGAAACCATTGCCTCACGTAAAGCATCATTAAACACACTTAATGGTTACGGTCCTTTATTGCCCGAGCTTTTAGGGGGATCAGCTGATTTAACTGGCTCTAATTTAACTAAATGGTCAGGGTGTACGGATGTTGATGGGACGAATGCCAACGGCAACTATCTTCATTACGGCGTGCGTGAATTTGGCATGAGCGCAATTCAAAATGGCATTGCATTACATGGCGGCTTTATTCCTTATGGCGCAACGTTTTTAACATTTTCTGATTATGCTCGTAATGCTGTGCGTATGGCGGCATTGATGAAATTACGAAATATTTTTGTTTTCACGCATGACTCGATAGGGTTGGGTGAAGACGGACCAACACACCAATCGGTTGAGCATGTATCAAGTTTACGGTTAATTCCAAACTTAGATGTATGGCGTCCGTGTGATGCGGTTGAATCTGCTGTTGCATGGAAGTATGCGGTTGAAAGTGAAAGCACGCCGTCAGCGCTAATTTTTACCCGTCAAAACGTACAGCACCAGCCACGCACAGCTGACCAAGTGGCGGCTATTTCAAAAGGGGGTTATATCCTTAAAGATTGTGAAGGTGAGCCGCAGGTTATTTTAATGGCTACGGGGTCTGAAGTTGAATTAGCGACAACCGCTGCTGACGTATTAGCAGCAGAAGGCGTTAAGGTTCGCGTACTATCTATGCCGTGTACAGACCTTTTTGATAGACAAGATATGGCGTATAAAGAATCTATATTGCCTGCCTCAGTAACCGCAAGGGTAGCGATAGAAGCAGGGTCAACAAGCCTTTGGTATAAATACGTGGGCTTGCAAGGTGCGGTGATTGGCTTAGACCGTTTTGGTGAATCGGCTCCGGCTAAAGAATTGTTTGAATACTTTGGTATCACAGCGGAAAAGTTAGTCGAAGCAGCAAAGAACTTAATATAAGTTTCTAAACTCATGGGTATTCGTATAGCCATTAATGGGTTTGGTCGAATTGGGCGCAGTGTACTCAAGGCACTGTATGCGTCCAACCGTCAAGAGCAGATTCAGGTGGTAGCCATTAATGACATTGAGTCATTTAGCACCGTAGCCGAGCATGTAAAAAATGATTTGTCTGGGCTGAACATAAAGCTGTCTACTGATAAGAACACCCTACTGATTGCAGGTAGGGATGTGCATTATTCGTCACAGGCAAACCCTGTAAAACTGCCTTGGAAATCGCTGAATATTGATGTAGTGCTCGAGTGTACAGGGCAATTTACTCAAGCAGAACCCGCCCATATGCATATTTTGGCAGGGGCTAAAAAAGTCCTTATTTCTGCCCTATCAGATGATAAGGTTGATGCCACGATAGTGTACGGTGTAAACCAGGCAGATCTAAAAGCAGAACATAAAGTCGTTTCAAATGGCTCTTGCACATTAAATTGTTTAGCCCACATGGTAAGTGTTTTAGATGCTGCGATGGGCGTTGAGTACGGTTTAAGCACAACTTTACATGCTTACGATGATAGGCATGAGTCAATGGTTGAGCAAATACCCATGATTCCAACTAAAACAAATTCACCAAACTCTATTGGCCTAGTGTTGCCGCACATGAAAGGAAAAATAGATGGGCTTTCTATTCGCTTATCTACTATCAATGTAGCGATGCTGGATGTGACCTTTAGCAGTAAAAATCAGACAACAGTCGCTGAGGTTAATGAGCGAATGCGGCAGGCAGCCAGTGCTAGTCTGCAAGGGGCGCTTGGCTATAGTGAGGAAAATGCAGTGTCAACAGACTTTAGCGTTCATCCTGCTTCGTGTGTTTTTGATGCTACGCAAACTAAGGTGACAGCAGGTCGGCTCGTTAAGGTCGTTGGCTGGTTTGATAATGAGTGGGGCTTTTCAAATCGAATGCTGGACACCGCGCAAGCGATGATGACGAATTAAGAAACATAAAGGAACTCAGATGACGATTATAAAGATGCAAGATATAAATTTATCTGGCAAACGCGTACTGATCAGAGAAGATTTGAATGTGCCTATTAAGGCAGGGAAAGTAACCAGTGATGCGCGTATTAGGGCTAGTCTGCCAACCATCCAACAGGCGCACAATGCAGGTGCGGTGGTGATGTTAATGTCACATATCGGGCGCCCAATTGAAGGGCAGTATGATGAGACCTTTAGTTTGAAACCAGTGGCAGAGCATTTGTCTACCTTGTTGGGAAAACCGGTGCGTTTAGAAAAAGATTGGTTGGATGGGGTCAGTGGTCAGCCGGGTGATATTATTCTTTGTGAAAATGTACGTTTCAATGTTGGTGAAAAAGCAGATGACGAAGTGTTGTCGAAAAAAATGGCCGCTCTATGTGATGTGTTTGTGATGGATGCGTTCGGCACGGCTCACCGCGCACAAGCCTCAACACATGGCGTTGCCAAATTTGCACCGATTGCATGCGCAGGTCCGTTATTATCAGCTGAATTAGATGCTTTAGGTCAGGCTCTATTTGAACCGGCTCAGCCGATGCTGGCGATAGTAGGTGGTGCAAAAGTGTCGACTAAATTGACGGTGCTGGACTCGATGTTAGACAAGGTTGATCAACTTATTGTTGGCGGTGGTATAGCGAATACTTTTATTGCCGCTCAAGGTTATTCGGTTGGCAAGTCGTTGTATGAGCCAGACTTGATTGATGAGGCGAAAGCGTTAATGTTAAAAGCAGAGCAGAATGGTGCGAGCATCCCGGTTCCGGTTGATGTGGTTTGCGGTAAAACATTTTCAGAAGCAGCAGAAGCGACAGTCAAATCAGTCAAAGATGTTGAAGAGGATGACTTAATCCTAGATGTTGGCCCTCAAACAGCTGCCCAATATGCGGGTATCGTTAAAGCGGCCGGAACAATTGTTTGGAATGGACCTTTGGGCGTGTTCGAGTTTGACCAATTTGCAGGTGGAACAAAGGTATTATCACAGGCAATTGCAGACAGTGATGGTTTTTCAATTGCAGGTGGCGGCGACACGTTAGCGGCAGTGGATAAGTACGACATTGCCGATCAGGTCTCTTATATATCAACAGGTGGCGGTGCTTTCTTGGAATTTTTAGAGGGTAAGGCCTTGCCTGCTGTATCAGTTTTAGCTGAACGTAGCGCCTAAAACCAGAGCCGTTGGCGCGTTGTTGCGCCTTTAACAACGTTATTTCAGAAAATCTTGTTATATTTTGGTGCCATTAGCGAGCGCCTATTTCTTGCTGCACGGTTTATATTTAAGTTATTTGAACGCTTGCCGATATACACTTTACCTACATAACCAATTTCACGGCTGCTTAAATAGCGCTTAACTGATTTATGAAAAAGATTACGCATTTTTCCCTAACGTGTTTATTACTTTTTGCCTTGATGGTCACATCTGTTCAGGCCGTAGATTTTAATAAAAATAATTCCATTGAAGTTCGCGTCTTGGTCGATGTGTCCGAGAGGATGAAAATAAGTGACCCAGAAAACCATAGAATATCGGCGCTCAAACTGTTCATCAATCTCTTGCCGAATAATGCAAACGTTGGTATTTGGATGTTTGATGAGATGCCAACAGAGATCATGAAAGTGGGTAAATCCGGTATTTCGTGGAAAACGCAGGCTCTTAAGAATGTAGGAAAAATTCAATCATCTAATAAAACAGGGGATATTGAAAAAGCGCTTGCGGTGGCTTCGCTGGATTGGGTAGAAAAAGACAAGAATACACGTCGGCACATTGTTCTTTTAAGCGACGGAAAAGTAACGTCAGGAAAACTCATGAAAGATAATGTGGCGTCTAAAGAACGAATACTCAATTACCAAGTAGCGCGTTTAAAGGAAGTTGATGTTAGTGTTCATACGGTTGGATTTTCTGATGATGCGGATCTTGTTTTTTTAGAAACAGTGGCTAATGAAACACTCGGTTGGTTTGATGTGGCCAAAACAGCTGCACAGCTAGAACGAGCATTGCTGAGGGTTAGTAAACGCTTGGTTGAGAGAAATAGTATCCCATTAATTGCGAATACATTTACAGTTGATGAAACCGTAAGACAATTCACCGCAGTTGTTTTTAGAAAAAAAGGCTTTGGTACTACGCAGTTGGATGACCCGGAGGGGATGGATTTTGGACGTAGCAGTAATAGAAGTGGTGTTAGTTGGCACCGTGAAAAGAAATATGACATTGTGACAGTCACTAAGCCAATGGCTGGTGAGTGGAGGTTGATTGCAGCGGCTGACCCAGACAATGAAATCTTCATCACCACGAATTTGCAAATGGCTGTTGAAAACATGCCAAAAGAGATTTTTTCGGGTTCCGATACACGCATTAGAATGCTCATGACAGACAAAGGTAAGCTTCTGAAAAATAGCAACCTGTTAGATGTTATCGATGCGACGGTCGAGATTATAAATCAACGAGGGGACAAAGAAGTGCTTCCAATGCAGTTAGATATGATCAACGGCGGGTATTTTTTTGTTGATATTGGAAAAAACCTTAAGGTCGGCCCTTATGAGCTAATAGTTAGGGCTGCTGGAAATACCTTTGAGCGGATAGAAACGCTGTCTTTTTATGTCAAACAAAAGCCTAAAGTTAATTATGTGGAAATCAACCCGGTGTTCGATAAAGTACTTGAGCAAGCCGGTATTGTGCTGCCTGAAGAGGGGCTCACAGAGCAGCAGATTTTTCAATGTCCAGATTTGTCCAGTATTGTAGCGGGCGGAGAGGGTGAGCTTGAACCTGTTGTTGAGTCAGTAGAGGAAACATCAAATTGGGCCTTAACCAGCGGGGTCGTATTGCTTGTTAATATAGTGTTAGCTGTGGCTGGTTTTTTTGGCTTTAAGTTATTTAAGAAGAAAATGACCGTTAAGGATGAGCAGTTGAGCAAAACGTTAGGGGTTTAAGGCGGCTTGTGACATACCATGCGGCGAGTAATATTAACGCGATGAATAAACGGAGTATTTAAATGAGTGAGTCGTTTTTAATTTTATTAATTGAGTTGGTATTTGTTTTAACAGCGATTGTTGGCTTGCTTTTGTTTAAAGCCTATAAGAAAAAGGAAGCCCTACAGAGTCAGGTCGCAGGGCTGGTTAAAAAGGTCGATAAAGAAGCGCAAGGCAGAAAAGAAACACTAGAAAACACGTTCAAAGCACAGGGAATTGCAGCTGATCAAGCAGGGCAAAACGCCGATCGCTTGGTGGGTGCGGAAGCCAATTGTGTTAAAAAGTTTGCGGTAGCGCAACTTAGTTTAGACCTGAAGGATATTGCTTCCTTTTCCGAAGCCGTTTATGGCTTATCAGCAGAGCACTTGGATGTGGGGTTATTAAATGCTGAGATTCTTTCATCAACACAAGTTCCAGTTGCTCCAGTGGTAGAGCCAGTTCAACCTGTGCAGACAACAGTTGGTAGCGAACAAGAATCGGTTCAAGTAAATGATGATATTGAAGTCTCGCTTGATCTCGATGCGCTAGCTGACTCAGATAGTGCTGACGGAGATGCTGGTGAACAGTCAGAGTCAGATGTAAAGAGTGTTAATACGGCGACACCAACCATTGAGCCAGAGGCTGAAGAAGAGCTTGAAATAGGTCAGCTTGACGGACATGTTGAGGTGTTGCGTAGCCCTGATACACCGGAAGATTCGGATGAACCTGAGTTAAAAAAAGATTGAATAATCAGTTAGAGCTGGCGTAAAAAGTGATTGGAAACACAGCGCCTTAGGTTAGCCCTGTATAAGAATTCGTCAAATAATCCGCTCATAATAGCGGGCTAAATACTACTTAGTTAGTGTTATAGGGTACCTCCCATCCCCAATAAACCTTCGTTATCTATATAGCCTTTAACTTGTTGCGGCATAGAGCCCCAGACAGTAGATATTTGTAAACAATAGTATTAGTTACGAGCATATATTAGAAAAAAATGATATAAATACCATTTTTAATAAGTCATTAGATGTTGGAGAGCTGAAAATGGAAAAAACAAAAAATAAAGTGGTTGCCCCACGCTATTTTTCAGGGTCGTTAATGTTAATGTTGGGCGTGTTAGGGTTTTATCTTGGTGGCCTTTGGGTTTGGTTAGGCACAGCGGCGTTTATTTGTCTTGTTGTGTTGGATGTAAGTTTGCCTCGTGATGAGCAGTTGCATGATGTTCGGGCGACAGGCTTGCAGCATTTCGTCCTTTATTGCCAGTTACCATTAATTGTCATGCTCTGGTTAATGTTTGCCGATATGTTGAGCACGTCGAGTGGTAGTGTGCTGGAAATTATGGGTGGTATTTTTTCACTGTCCTTTTTAACTGCGCTGGGCGGTTTGCCTCCAGCTCATGAGCTGATGCATCGTCATGGTACATTGGATCGCTTTTACTGTACTTTGTATCTCACAGTGTTCTTACTCCCGATGAATGATCTCGGGCATGTTAAAGGTCACCATTTGAAGGTCGCTACTTCTGAAGACAGTGATACACCTCGCAGAGGTGAGTCGGTTTATACGTTTGCCTTTAGGTCTTTATGGGGACAAATGAAAGACTCGATTGAGATTGAAAAAGGCCGTCTGAAAAAAACTAAAACTTCTTTTTGGTCGCCTCAAAGCCGTTTCTTTCAATCGGTTATATTAATGTCGACTTGGTTGATTATTTGGTTTTCGATTGCAGGTATCCAAGCTTTGCCATTGTATATATTAACTATGGTTATTTTTTATCTAGTGCTAGGTGGCTTTAACTATACCCAGCATTATGGCCTGATCCGAGTTATTGGCGAGCCTATTGAAACGCGACATTCATGGAATCAATTAAAGCCATTAAGCCGAGCGCTTTCATTCGAAATATCTAATCACTCTGAGCACCACTTAAAACCTACGCGTTTTTATACGGATTTGCAGCCATACCCAGAAGCACCACAGCTACCGAGTATAGCGCTATGTTTTATTTGCGCATTTGTGCCGCCTATTTGGGAAGCTAAAATAGTTAAGCCTCAATTAGCTATTTGGGATGAAAAAATGGCTAATGAAGCTGAGAAAAAGTTGGCTGAGAAAGCCAATATTAAAGCTGGTTGGGTATAAATTAGAGGGAGAGAGCTATACAGCGGGAATGGGCTCGCCCCTTTGTAAGCTTTATATTTTTCGTTTTTTTAATGTTCGGGTTTAAAAAAAACGGGGAGGATGACGGAAGACTTTGGGGCGTCTGCTTCCAATTTATATGGTTATGTTTCAAGTACGTTAAATATTATTGAAGTTGTTGCTTTTAACAGTTGACCAGCTAGGTACTCACCCTGCTATTAATGCCTTGGTTATGGCCTAATGCGAGAAAAATATGGAAATTGTTAATAAAAAAGGAAGATGAACTATCTATTTGCACATTAGTTTTGTTAAAAAACTAACAGCAGCATGGCTGCTCTATAGATAATTTATAGAAAGCGGCTTGGTGACTACGGCTTCTTGGGTAATTTTTGTGCACTCACCTTTATGCATCATCAAATATTAGAGCAGCTAGAAGAACGCTTGAGCAGTGTGCTCAATTTAATTATTATAGGTTTAAAGGTAAGAGACTAATCATGCATCGTTTAGAAACAAATTTTAGTGAATGGGTTATACGTTACCGTATAGCGATTATAGTGTTAAGCGTGTTAGTCGTCATTGTCTCTGGGCTTGGTGTTAAATACCTTGGGTTTACGCCGGATTATAGAGTTTATTTTAGAGACGATAGCCCGCATTTGATGGCATTTAACGAGAATGAAGCAACTTATTCTAAATCGGATAATGTGTTTATTCTTATTGCGCCTGAAACAGGCGATGTTTTTGAAAAGGAAATATTAACCCTCGTTGAGAACCTGACGGAAGAGGCATGGCAAATACCTTATTCTTTAAGGGTTGATTCAATTCAGAATTTTCAAAATACGTATGCAGAAGATGATGACCTTATTGTAGAGGATTTGTATGCAGAGGCCAGCTCACTAGAACAGGGGGATATTCAGCGGGTTAAATCGGTGGCGCTAAGTGACCCACTTCTTTATAAGCGGATTACCTCAAAAGATGGTGGTGCAACAGCTGTTAATGTAACGATTGAATTCCCCGATATTGAGCCTGAAGAAGAGTTACGTGAAGTAGTGGCTCATGCACGTGAATTGGTAAAAAAATACCAAGAAAAATACCCCACAGTAAAGTTTTATATAACAGGGATGGCATTTATGAATAATGCCTTCGTTGAGTCTGGTCAAGGGGATGGGGAAACACTTTTCCCGATCAGTTTTGTGGTGATGGTTTTATTTCTAACCATATTATTACGCAGTGTTAGTGCAGTGTTCGGGGTGACCTTGGTTATTTTTATGTCAACCGTCGTAGCCTTTGGGTTGGGTGGTTATGCTGGGGTTCTGTTGGCACCCGCATCAGTGGCGTCTGGGCAAATGATTATGGTGTTGGCGGTAGCTAATAGTGTGCATATGCTGGTCACCTTCATTTTTGATTTGCAACATAATGTGGCGAAAACAGAGGCGTTAAAAGAAAGCTTACGGATTAATTTAGTACCCATTTTCTTGACCAGTGTGACCACGATGATTGGCTTTTTGGGGATGAATTTTAATGAATCAGCACCGTATAGAGATTTAGGGAATTTGGTAGCGGTTGGTGTTTTTGCATCGATGGTTTTTTCGCTGACTTTTTTACCAGCCATCATGAGTTTTTTGCCCGTACGAATTAAGCCGGGGGAGGATGCGGCAGTCCCCTATTTAGAGAAATTCTCAAGATTTTCTATTAAATTTCATCGTCCATTATTGTTGTTAATGTGTGTGGTGGCCATTTTGTCAGCCGCAGCGATACCGCTAAATACATCGGAAGAGCATTTCACTACGTATTTTGACCATAGCGTACAGTTTCGCGTTGATTCGGATGCAACTCTAGATATTATGGGTGGCACGTTTCAGCTGACATACTCCCTTCCCGCCAACGAAAAGGGCGGAGTGAGTGAACCAGAATATCTTAAGAATTTAAAAGCATTTGCAGATTGGTATCGAGAACAGCCAGAGACGATCAATGTCTTTGTTTTTACCGATACCATGCTGCGGCTGAATAAAAATATGCATGGGGATGACCCTGCTTGGCAAAAATTACCAGAAAGTCGTGATTTGGCTGCGCAGTATACGCTGCTGTATGAGATGTCATTACCTTATGGTTTGGATTTGAATAATCAGGTTAATGTGGACAAGTCAGCCACGCGGATGGTCGCGACCGTCAGGGATATGACCAATAACGAACTGATGGCGCTTGAGGAAAGAGCACAGGCTTGGCTAAAAGCAAATGTTCCCAGCACAATGACGACCATTGGTACCGGCACCTTGATGATGTTCTCGCATTTGGCTGATACTAATACCACCAGCATGATCGTTGGGTCGGTGCTGGCACTGATTCTTATTTCAGGTATTTTAATGGTGGCCTTGCGCTCGGTTAAAATGGGCCTGTTAAGCTTGGTGACCAATATATTGCCCGCAGGGGTTGGTTTTGGGCTTTGGGGCGTGCTCAGCGGTGAAGTTCATATGGGCTTATCGGTAGTGGTCAGTATGACGTTGGGTATCGTGGTGGATGACTCGGTGCATTTCTTAAGTAAATATTTGCGTGCCAAACGCGAAAAAGGCTATTCGACAGAAGAGTCCATTACATACGCCTTTACTCATGTAGGCAAAGCATTAGGCATTAGTACGCTCGTTTTAATAGCTGGTTTTGGTGTGCTGATGGCATCGCACTTTGCGATGACCACCGATATGGCGCTGTTAACGGTATGGATTATTGTCGCCGCCCTAGCCGCAAACTTCTTATTCTTGCCGGGTCTATTGTTAAAGTTTGATAACAACAAAGCGAAGGTGTTGCAGCAAGACGCTAATGAGGGTGTTTGATTTGTTAATAAAGATGTTAGAGAGAAACCGTTAGATGGAACGTTTAGAAGGCTATTTTAGTCAGTGGGTTATTAAGTACCGTGGATGGATTATTGCTGTTAGCCTGTTAGTGTTGCTAGCGGCTGGCAATGGTGTGCAGTATTTAGGGTTTGATAATGATTACCGTGCTTTTTTTACCGATGATAACCCTGAGTTATTGGCTTACGATAAGGTTGAAAATACCTATACAAAGTCAGATAACGTCTTCATTTTAATTGAGCCAAAAATAGGCGATGTTTTTCAGCCAGAGGTGCTTAAGCTTCTCGAAGAGCTGACAACATCCGCTTGGCAAACCCCACATTCTAGACGTGTGGATTCGCTGCAAAATTTCCAGAATACCTATGCAGAAGACGATGATTTAGTTGTTGAGAGCTTGTATGAGGAAGCCGAAGATTTACTGGCTGTCGATATCGAAACAATTAAGCAAGTCGGTTTGTCAGACCCGTTACTACTGAAGAGGTTAGTCTCTGCCGATGGCCGAGTTACGGCATTAAATATTACCATTGAATATCCAAAAGTTGACGCGGATAAAGAGCTAAAAGACGTTGTGTCTAGCACACGTGACATGGTGGCTAAGTTTGAGAAGGCTTACCCTAATGTTAATTTTTATATTACCGGCATAGCGTTTTTAAATAATGCCTTTGTTGAAGCGGGGGAAAATGATTTATCCCTGTTAGTGCCGGTGAGCTTGCTCTTGATGGTTGTTATTATGTTTGTGTTATTACGCAGCTTTAGTGCAGTCATAGGCATTACATTAATTGTTGTTTTTTCGGATGTAATTGCCTTGGGTTTAGGCGGTTATGCCGGCATAAAACTAACACCTGCTTCTATTTCATCGGCGCAAATGATTATGGTATTAGCGGTCGCCAATAGTGTTCACTTATTAGTTACTTTTATGTATGGCTTGCAGCATAAAGTTCCAAAACAAGAGGCTTTGCTTGAGAGTATACGGATTAATTTACAACCTATATTTTTAACAAGCGCCACCACGATGATTGGTTTTTTATGCTTAAACTTTAGTGAATCTCCACCTTTTAATGATCTAGGTAACTTAGTGGCAGCAGGTGTGTTTGTGTCCTTCTGCCTGTCGCTAACGTTTTTACCAGCGATGATGAGTTATCTGCCAGTCCGTGTGAAAGCGGGGGAAGATATTGCTGTAGAACGTTTAGCATCTTTGTCTAAATTTGTTATTCGGTATCAAAATATTATCTTGTTAGTGTCAGCAGTGGTTGTGTTCATTGCAGCTTATGCAGCTACGTTAAATAAACCAGAAGAGCAATTTCTTAAATATTTTGATGAGTCTGTAGAGTTTAGAGGTGATTCTGATTTTGCTAATCAATCCGTTGGTGGCCTATTTCAAATATCGTTCTCTTTACCAGCTGAAGGTAAGGGCGGCATCAGTGATCCGCAATATCTAGAGCATTTAGCGCTGTTTGCCCAGTGGCTTAAAGAACAGCCAGAAATTATTAATACGTATGTTTTAAGCGATACCTTAAAGCGGTTGAATAAGAATATGCATGGGGATGACACCGCTTGGTATAAGTTGCCAGAAAGTAGAGAAATGGCTGCGCAGTATTTACTGTTATATGAAATGTCATTGCCCTATGGTTTGGATTTAAATAATCAGGTCAACATTGATAAATCAGCTACCCTTTTGGTAGCGGGTGTAGAGGAGATGAGTAATGTTGAGCTGTTAGATTTTGAACAGCGTGTGCAACAATGGATGCAGGACCATTTGCCCGCAAGTATGCAAGCAAAAGGTTCAGGGGCGATTTTAATATTTGCCCATCTGACAGAAAAAAACATCAAAAGCATGCTTAGTGGTTCTATATTGGCGTTAGTGCTTATCTCGATGATTCTAGTTTTTGCACTTCGTTCTATCAGAATTGGCTTTTTAAGTTTGGTGCCGAATTTGGTCCCCGTCATTATTGGTTTTGGTCTGTGGGGCTTATTGTATGTTGAGGTGAACATGGCCTTGGCATCGGTCGTCAGTATGACTCTGGGTATTGTGGTAGATGACACGGTGCATTTTTTAAGTAAGTACTTACGTGCCAAGCGTGAAAAGGGCTATAGCACTGAAGAATCGATTACCTATGCGTTTACCCACGTTGGCAAAGCGTTAACTATTAGTACACTGATCCTTAGTGCTGGCTTTGGTGTTTTAATGATGTCACCTTTTGCGCTTAATTCAGACATGGCCACGTTAACTACATGGATTATTGTGATTGCGTTAGTGGTGGACTTGCTGTTGTTACCTATTTTATTACTCAAACTAGATAAGGAAAAAATATGAAAAAATTAGTCAGTTTATTGGTGCTTTTGTTGCCGTTAATGGCCAGCGCGCAAACGCCGGAAGAAAAAGGTATGGAAATAGCGGTAGAAGGCGATAAGAGGGATGCCGGTTTTGGCGATATGACGTCAGATATGGTGATGACACTGAAGAATGCAAACGGTGATGTCAGTATTAGAAAGATGCGATCTAAAAACCTTGAGGTAGAAGGCGACGGCGATAAGGGCTTAACTATTTTTGATGAGCCAGCTGATATTAAAGGCACTGCTTTTTTATCCTTCACGCATATTTTAGAGGCAGATGATCAGTGGTTATATTTGCCAGCTTTAAAACGAGTAAAGCGTATTTCATCTAAAAACAAATCAGGCCCTTTTATGGGTAGTGAGTTTGCCTTTGAAGATTTATCATCCCGTGAGGTGGCAAAGTTCAGCTATTTGTACTTACGCGATGAAGTCATTAATGGTGAAGAGGTGTTTGTTGTTGAATCTAAGCCTAACTATAAGTATTCAGGATATACGCGTTTAATTGCTTGGATTAGTAAAGAAAAGTATCAACCGTTAAAAATTGAATATTATGACCGTAAAAATACCTTGTTAAAAACGACGACAGCAACCGGCTACCAGCAGTACATGGGTAAATATTGGCGCCCTGATTCATTAAACACAGTAAACCATCAAACAAAAAAAGAGACGCGCTTGGATTTTTCAAACTACGAGTTTCAAAAAGGTTTGTCTGATCGTGACTTTAATAAAAGCAGCTTAAAACGAGCGCGCTAATAACTGAGTACAAGTAATGAGCTTTAAAAAAGCAATGGTAGGCGGCCTGTTGGTAGGCGGGGTCGCCTTCTTATCGTCCGGTTTCGCAAGCGAGTGGTCTGGGTATGTAGCGGGGGAGTATCGCTATTTCACGCAGTCAGCTCTAGATCAGCAGCAGTTTAATGATGCAAGCGTATCGTTTTCAGCCGCGCCGGAGTTTTATCACAGTTGGAATGATGGCGATGATGCTTTTATCTTTAGCTCATTTTTTCGTTGGGATGAGCAAGATCCTCAACGCACACATATAGATTTGCGTGAGCTGATGTGGATTCATGCCGAGCGAGACTGGGAGGTGCGCTTAGGCGTTGGCAAAGTGTTTTGGGGGGTGACCGAATCACAGCACTTAGTGGATATTATTAATCAGTCCGATATGGTTGAAAACTTTGATGGTGAAGATAAGCTTGGGCAAACCATGCTTAACTTGTCGCTTATTAAAGACTGGGGAACAGTTGATTTGTTTGTACTGCCGGGTTTTAGAGAGCGAACTTTTTCAGGCAAAGAGGGGCGTTTTCGCCCAACACCGGCGATAGACGATCATACCGCTTATCAATCTGATTCTAAGGATAAGCATGTGGATTATGCTGTGCGCTGGAGTCAAACGTTTGATGATTGGGATGTTGGGGTCTCCCACTTTTATGGCACGAGCCGTGAGCCAAGAATTATTCCTACAGCGACCGCGGGTGGTATCGCGTTGGTTCCTTTTTACGACCTTATTAATCAAAGCGGCCTAGACGTACAAGCAACGCTCGATGAGTGGCTTTGGAAGGTTGAATTGATACACCGTAGTGGACAAGGTGAAACATTTAACGCGTTTACAGGTGGTTTTGAATATACTTTCGTGGGTGTTATGGAATCTGCTGCTGATGTTGGCCTGATAGCGGAATATTTGTACGATGATCGCGGTGCAGACGTTGCTTTTGATAATGATATATTTGTGGGTGCTCGTTTAGCAATGAATGACGCGGCGTCAAGTGAGCTATTATTTGGCGTTATTGCTGATGTTGACCAAAACACTCAGTTCTATAGCCTTGAGGGAAGCCGGCGTATTGGTGTTAGTTGGGTATTAAGTGTAGAGGCGCGATTCATATCCGCTGCTAGCAATGATGCACTTGCACCTTTTCGCCAGGACGATGTTATTCAACTGGAGTTTGCACGCCACTTTTAATCAACCCTTGTTGCCGATTTTTAATTGCTAGCCGCTTTTGCTAAGAGGCGGCTATCAACAGTTTGCACCAAAATAGGTTGATGAATGCTCGGCTTTGATGCAGAATCGAAAAATTAAATTAATAATAAAAGGTTTTGTATGAAATTAATAACAGCCATTATCAAACCGTTTAAATTAGAAGATGTGCGAGAGGCTCTATCTGCTGCGGGATTTGAAGGAATTACTGTAACAGAAGTTAAGGGTTTTGGCCGTCAGCGCGGTCATACAGAATTATATCGTGGGGCTGAATACGTCGTTGATTTTTTGCCAAAGGTAAAGTTAGAGATTGCGGTTTCGACAGAGCAGTTAGACAGTGCGATTGATGCAATTATTAATGCGGCGAATACTGGGAAAATTGGCGACGGCAAAATTTTTGTAACGAATCTAGAAAGAGCGATTCGAATTCGTACCGGAGAAACAGGCGTTGAGGCTTTGTAAATGAAGATCAGGGGAATTGATAGTTGTCTCTTTTTAAGTCTGTTGTTTTTGCCGACTTTAGCCAGTGCTGAGGAATTAAACGGTGCCAATACCGCATGGATTTTAACGTCTACAGCACTTGTGCTTTTTATGACCATCCCCGGCCTATCAATGTTTTATGCGGGACTGGTACGTACTAAGAATGTACTGTCTGTGTTTATGCAGTGCTTTATGATTACCTGTGTCTCGTCTGTATTATGGTTAATTGTCGGTTATAGCCTTGCGTTTGGCGAAGGTAATGCGTGGATTGGTGATTTATCAAGGGTGATGTTTTCTGGTATTAGCCGTGAAACGTTGTCGGGCGATATTCCAGAAGCATTATTTGCAATGTTCCAGATGACCTTTGCGGTTATTACTCCTGCATTGATCGTGGGTGCCTTCGCAGAAAGAATGAAATTTTCTGCGATGCTGTTATTCAGTGCTATCTGGCTGTTGGTTGTTTATGTGCCCGTTACCCATTGGGTTTGGGGTGGTGGTTGGTTAAGCGCATTGGGTGTTTATGACTTTGCCGGTGGTATTGTTGTGCATATCACAGCCGGTGTTGCGGCCTTAGTGGCAGCACTTGTTATTGGCCCTAGGAAAGGCTTCCCAGCAACAGCAATGCCTCCTCATAATTTAACAATGACGATTGCTGGTGCAGGTATGCTCTGGGTGGGTTGGTTTGGCTTTAATGGTGGTAGCGCCTTGGCTGCCAGTGGTGATGCAGCAATGGCCATCATTGTGACGCATATTTCCGCCTCTATGGGGGCCTTTACCTGGATGGCTATTGAGTGGAAAAGATTTGGCAAACCCAGTGCTTTGGGTGCCGTTACTGGGATGGTTGCAGGGTTAGGTACGATTACACCTGCGTCAGGTTTTGTGGGCCCAGGTGGTGCGCTTATCATTGGTTTGTTGGCGGGAATGGTTTGTTTTGGCGCCACACAGTACATTAAGCGTGTGTTGAAGATTGATGATTCATTAGACGTTTTTCCCGTGCATGGTGTTGGGGGGATTTTGGGGTCCTTAGTGGTCGCTGTGTTTGCATCCACCCAGTTAGGTGTTTTTAGCGGTTATGGTTTTGCCGATGGTATTACATCAATAGCAGGCCAGTTATCTGTTCAAGCAATTGGTGTAGTAACAACCATCGTGTTTACAGCTGTCTCCACCTACATTATTTTGAAACTTGTTGGTGCTTTAACCGGCGGTCTGCGAGTGGATGAAGAAGCGGAGCAGCAAGGGCTGGATGTTGTTTCGCATGAGGAAACGGGTTACAACCTGTAAACAAAATAAGCGAGATAAAAAGCCCGGCTTAGCCGGGTTTTTTATGCGAGGTCTGGACACGCTATAAGAAAAATTAGGAGAGCACGATGATTAAATTATATGGTTACCCAAGGTCGAGAAGCACGCGTGTAGTTTGGATGCTGGAAGAGTTAGGTGTCGATTATGAGTACATCAAAATAGAGTTGTTAAAAGGAGCTGGGCAGGCGGAGGATTATCTAAAGGTTCACGCAGATGGCAAGGTGCCTGCGATTGATGACGACGGTTTTGTACTAACAGAATCAGCGGCTATTATGACGTACTTGGGAGATAAGTATCCCGCGTCAAACTTAGTGCCAATGCCAAATAGCAAGCAAAGGGCAAAATATGACGAATGGTGTTTCTTTGTGCTCACAGAGTTAGAGCAGCCATTATGGACGACTGGAAAGCATACGTTTGTTTTTCCTGAAGAGAAGCGTGTACCAGAAATTCTTGAGATTGCGCGTTGGGAGTTTTTAAAAGCTTGTAAGGTATTGGCGCAGCGTTTAGAGAATAAAACGTTTGCCTTAGGTGAGTCGTATTCTGCAATTGATATTCTAGTGGCGCAGACGCTTCTTTGGGCAAAGGCGTTTGATATGCCCACCGGCTCTAAAGAGTTAGACGCTTACCGTGACCGAATTAGCGCAAGGCCATCACTTGGTAGAGTCGTGGATAGAGAGACGGCGGCGAATTAATAATAAATTCTGGTCTATTCTTAGACTTAACTTAGGTGCTACAATAGTGAGTTCATTCAAACTACTTAACTTTCGGTGTAAGCGTGGAAGCGATGTTTGGATAACATTTTATTAACTTAACCTTCGTAGACTTATGACTGACTTATCCAAATACAGAAATATTGGTATTTTCGCCCACGTGGATGCGGGTAAAACCACCACGACTGAACGTATCTTAAAATTAACCGGCAAAATTCATAAAACGGGTGAGGTTCACGATGGTGAAGCGACAACTGATTTTATGGAGCAAGAAGCTGAGCGTGGAATTACGATTCAATCTGCAGCAACATCTTGTGAGTGGAACGGTCACCGCATGAATATTATCGACACACCGGGACACGTTGATTTCACTATCGAAGTGTATCGTTCATTAAAAGTACTTGATGGTGGTGTGGGTGTTTTCTGTGGCTCTGGTGGTGTTGAGCCCCAGTCAGAAACAAACTGGCGTTATGCGAATGAATCTGAAGTAGCGCGTGTTATTTTTGTAAACAAGCTAGATCGTATGGGCGCTGATTTTTACCGTGTGGTTGATCAGGTTGAGAATGTGTTGGATGCTAACCCATTAGTCATGGTGCTACCGATTGGTATTGAAGATGACTTTACAGGTGTTGTTGATTTGTTAACACGTAAAGCATACGTTTGGGATGATTCTGGTCAGCCTGAAAACTACACAGTAAGTGAGCCTCCAGCTGACATGGCTGATAAGGTTGAAGAATACCGCGAAAAACTGATTGAAATGGCGGTTGAGCAAGACGATGACTTGATGGAAGCATACCTTGAAGGTGAAGAACCTTCTATGGACGACATCAAACGTTGTATCCGTAAAGGAACCATCGCACTTGACTTCTTCCCAACATATTGTGGTTCTGCCTTTAAAAACAAAGGTATTCAATTAGTATTGGATGCAGTTGTAGACTTCTTACCGAATCCAACAGAAGTGAAACCTCAACCAGAAACAGATGACGAAGGTAAAGAAACAGGTAATTTTGCGATCGTTGACGAAAAAGGTCCATTACGTGCGTTAGCGTTTAAAATTATGGATGACCGTTTCGGCGCATTGACGTTTATTCGAGTTTACTCAGGCATGATGAACAAAGGTGATACGGTTCTAAATACCTTTACAGGTAAAACAGAGCGTATCGGTCGATTGGTGGAAATGCACGCCGATGAACGGATTGAATTAGAAGGTGCGACAGCGGGTGATATTGTGGCTGTGGTGGGTATGAAAGATGTACAAACGGGTCATACATTATGTGACCCTAAAAACCCAGCAACCTTAGAACCAATGGTATTCCCTGATCCAGTTATCTCTATTGCTGTATCACCGAAAGATAAAGGCGGTTCAGAAAAAATGGGTATCGCGATCGGTAAAATGATCAAAGAAGACCCATCCTTCCGCGTTGAAACTGACGAAGATAGTGGTGAAACTATTCTTAAAGGGATGGGTGAGCTTCACTTGGATATTAAAATTGATATTCTTAAGCGTACACATGGTGTTGATGTTAGCGTGGGTAAACCACAAGTGGCGTACCGCGAAACCATTACTAAGCGCTTAGAGGATAGCTACACACATAAGAAACAATCAGGTGGTTCAGGCCAATTTGGTAAAATTGATTATGTTCTTGAGCCAGCTGAAACAGGCGAAGGTTTTAGTTTTGAATCAAAAGTAACCGGTGGTAATGTTCCTCGTGAATACTGGCCTGCGGTTGAAAAAGGCTTCGAAAAGCAAATGGCAAAAGGTGTGTTAGCGGGCTACCCTTGTGTAGACGTTAAAGTCACCTTAATGGATGGTGGTTTCCATGCAGTGGATTCATCAGCCGTTGCGTTTGAATTAGCAGCGAATGGTGCGTACCGTCAATCTATGCCTAAAGCGGGCGCGCAGTTAATGGAGCCGATCATGAAAGTGGACGTGTTCACACCAGACGATCACGTCGGTGACGTTATTGGTGACCTTAACCGTCGCCGTGGCATGATCAAGTCTCAAGATGCGGGCGCAACAGGTGTACGTATTAAGGCTGAAGTACCACTTAGCGAAATGTTTGGTTACATTGGTGACTTACGTACGATGACATCAGGCCGTGGTCAGTTCTCTATGGAGTTTGTTCACTATATGCCTTGTCCTAAAAACGTGGCTGAAGAAGTGATTAAAGAAGCCAAAGAGCGTGAAGCTAATAAATAAGTTAGTACGCGGTAAATAATAAAAGGGCTGGTTTTTACCGGCCCTTTTTTATGCAACACTATAAAATAAACGTATGAAGGTATTAATTGTCGCCGCTCTTTGGCCAGAGCCTACATCGTCTGCAGCGGGCCGGCGAATGATGGATTTATTAAAGCAGTTTCACGCGCAAGGCTGGTCCATCACCTATGCTTGCACAGCAATGGCATCTGAGCATTGTTACCCGCTTGAATCGCTCAATATTAAACGACAAAGTATTGCGGTTAATGATGCTAAATTTGATGTATTTATCAGCAATTTATCGCCAGATATCGTTCTGTATGACCGATTTATGGTGGAAGAACAATTCTCCTGGCGGGTAGAAAAGCATTGCCCAACAGCGATGTCGATGCTGGAAACATCAGACCTACACTGTTTACGCAGTGCACGTGAGATAGCAGTAAAAAAAGCTAGGGATTTTAATCAGGCTGATTTAATGAACGATGTCGCTTATCGAGAGATTGCGAGTATTTTGCGTACAGACCTAACATTAATTATCTCAAGCTATGAGATGACGTTATTGAGCTCGGTATTTAAAGTGGATGAGTCCTTGATTCATTACCACCCCTTTATGGTAGATACTAAAGATGCCCAGAATAAGGCTAACAATTGGCCTAGCTATGAAGAGCGCAACGGCTTTATCTGTATTGGTAATTTTAAGCACGCGCCAAATTGGGACTCTGTGCAGTATTTAAAGCAAGAAATATGGCCGCGTATTAGGCAACAGTTATCGGCAGCAGAGTTATTCATTTATGGTGCCTATCCACCCCCCAAAGCGTTTCAGCTGAATAAAGAAAAAGATGGTTTCTATATAAAAGGACGGGCAGATAATGTGGAAACCGTGATGCAACGTGCGCGAGTATGTTTAGCGCCGTTGCGTTTTGGAGCGGGCTTGAAAGGCAAATTATTAGATGCGATGGAGAACGGTACACCGAGCGTTACCTCATCAGTAGGGGCAGAGGCTATGCATGGAGATTTGCCATGGAACGGTTTTGTTGAAGATGAGCCGCAGGCGTTTGCAGACTTAGCAGTGAAGTTGTATACAAATAAGTCGATGTGGCAAACATGCCAATCGCAAGGTATGGATATATTGCAACAGTGTTATTCATCAACACGGTTTATGCAGCCGCTAATAGAAAGGATTATATCGGTGAAAAATCAGTTAGCAGACCATCGCCTGCAAAACTTTCAAGGTGCTATGCTGAAACATCATTTAATGAAAAGCACAAAATACATGTCTCTTTGGATAGAAGAAAAAAATAAAAGAAAAGAATAATTATGGCGAAAATCATGGTGATGGGGTGTGGTGATGTAGGTACGGGGTTAGCTGAAAGGCTGGCGGCGACAGGGCATGAAGTTACTGGGGTGAGAAGAACCTTGCAGACTCAGTCCTCAGATATTCATTTTATTCAGGCGGATCTGACAAACGCTGAACAGGTGGGTGCGTTAGACTTTAATGTTGATGGCCTTGTTTATATATTGTCTCCTACAGGGCGAGACATTTCTGCATATAAAGATGTGTTCAAAACAGGGGTAGAGCATGTGCTGAGTGCATTAAAGCAGCAAAACCCTACACTACCGATTTTTTTTATATCATCCACAAGGGTATATGCTCAGCAACAAGGGGAGTGGGTGAGTGAGCAGTCAGCGACAGAGCCAATGGATGAAAGAGGGCGGCTTTTATTGCAAGCTGAAGATCAGTTTTTAGCGTTTAATGAGCATGCAACAGTGATTAGGTTTTCTGGAATTTATGGGCGTTCAAACTACTTTATAAATCAGCTTAAAAGAGGCACAGAGATTCAAAAAGTCCCTCCATATTATACAAACCGAATTCATCGAGAAGACTGTATCGGCGTACTTGAATTTTTGCTAACTAAACAGTTGAATGATGAAGGCTTAGAGCGTATTTATTTGGCCTCTGACCTAGATCCTGCCGAAAAATGGAATGTGGCAAGCTATATCACAAAAAAACTAGGGTTAGCCTCTTGTAGTGCAAAGATATTAGATAAAACGGCTAGTCGTAATAAGCGAATAGATAGTCGGCAATTAACCGAGGGCGGCTACCAGTTTAAGTATGCGAGCTATGAACAAGGCTATGAGGCTTTGATGAATGAAGAACGCTAAATCAATCGTTATATTAACCGGTGCAGGGGTATCGGCGGAGTCAGGCATTAAAACCTTTAGAGCCAGTGATGGGCTTTGGGAAGAGCATAGAATAGAAGAGGTGGCTACGCCTGAAGGCTTTGCAAGAACCCCGGCATTGGTTCACCATTTTTATAATATGCGTCGGCAGCAGTTATTAAGTGATAAGGTGAAACCAAATGATGCGCACCTTGCAATCGCTGAGCTAGAAAAAAACAATGAACTGTCTGTATTAGTGGTAACGCAGAATATAGATAATTTACATGAGCGAGCAGGCACAAAAAATATTATCCATATGCACGGCGAGTTATTGAAGTGTTTTTGTAAGCAGAGCGAAAAACGATTTACAGTTTATGAAAATTTAAATGAAGACTCGGTGTGTGAGTGCTGCGGGCAACAAAAGACCCTGCGACCAGATATTGTTTGGTTTGGCGAAATGCCCTATCAAATGGATGAGATTTACAGAGCGATTATCGAATGTGACTTGTTTCTGTCAATAGGGACATCGGGCAATGTATATCCTGCTGCAGGTTTTGTAGAAATGGCTAATCAAGCCGGAGCCCATACAGTAGAGCTTAACCTTGAGCCCTCTCAAGTTGAGTCAGAGTTTAAAGAAAAAATCTATGGCCCTGCAAGTGAAGTCGTTGCAAGCTACTTACGCCAATTAATGTAATTTAATAGCGGTGTCAGGGTAAGGCTGTAACTCGTTTAATGGAACGGACATGCCATCTGGCATGACGATACGAGCGTGGTGCCGGTGTAAGCGTCTTGGCCCTGAAACACCGCACGAATGAGCAATAGTAGACACCTCTTTAACTAAGTTCTTTTGATAATTAGCAACGCGATTTGCTTTATTCGCTGGATCGAGACCACGTTGTAGGTCACGGTTGTGTGTAGTGATGCCCGTTGGACAGGTGTTTTTATTGCATTGCAGGGCTTGTATGCAGCCGAGAGCAAACATGAAACCACGCGCTGAGGTGATAAAGTCGGCGCCTGCGCACAAAGCCCAAGCGACCTCAGCAGGGTTAATACGTTTGCCGGAAGCGATAATACGAATACGTTTACGAAGGCCATATTTAAGAAGGGTATTCTCAACCGCTGGTAATGACTCAGTAAGCGTTAGCCCGACATTATCAATTAATGACATAGGCGCTGCACCGGTTCCGCCATCGCCACCATCAATAGTGATAAAGTCGGGAGCGGATTCTTCGCCACGAGAACAGATTAATTCACACAGCTCCTCAAGCCATTGCCACGAACTGACAACGGTTTTAAAGCCAACCGGTTTGCCGGTTACATGGCGGACATGTTCAATTAAATCCAAAAGCTCAGTGGTTGAATTAACATCAACGTGACGGTTTGGGCTGATTGAATCCATACCGGCGGGTATGCCACGAATATCGGCAATTTCTTGGCTGACTTTTAAACCGGGTAAAATGCCTCCCTTTCCTGGTTTAGCCCCTTGGCTGAGCTTAATTTCAAACATTTTAACTTGATGGTGTCGGGCAATCGATTCGAGTTTCTCATCACTTAATTGTCCGTGCTGATCGCGAACGCCATATTTAGCGGTACCAATTTGAAAAACCAGGTCACAATCACCTTCCAAATGGTAAGGGGACAGGCCACCTTCGCCGGTGTTATACCAACAGCCGGCTTTTTTAGCGCCGTGTGAAAGCGCCTGTACTGCAGGCTTGGAAATAGCGCCAAAACTCATTCCCGAAATATTAAAAACCGATGACGTTGAATATGGTTTGTTGCAATAGGGGCCTATCATGATTGGGCCTAAGGCAGCGTTTTCATGTTCCAGTTTTGGAAAGGGGCAATTAACGAAAATAATAGCACCGGGCTGTCGTAGGTCTTTGGTTGAACCAAAAGCTACGGTGGCATCTAAATTTTTTGCAGCCCGATAAACCCAACTTCGTTGAGCGCGGTTAAAAGGCAGTTCTTCACGGTCCATGGCAAAGAAATATTGTCGAAAAAACTCACCTCCCTTTTCAAACAAGAACCTAAAGCGGCCTATGAGCGGGTAGTTTCTTAAAATAGTCGATTTTTTTTGCGTGCGGTCTTTGACGTAAAGAATAACCGAAAGTATGAGGAATGCGGTCAACGCAAAGACAAAGGCAGCACTTAAGAACTCAATGGATCTTGATAAATAAAGTGCAATATTCATTGAAAATAGACTATCCATAATTTAATTATCCCTTAAATTTTTTAGCAATCCAAAAATCTAAACTAAGGTATTTTCCCGCACCCATAAAAAATAGTACAAGTAACATGATGAAATAAGTGCTCGCAAATTCAATACCATTATTCAAGATAACGACACTACCATTCTCGGTGAGCCAGTTGTAATTCCCGTGTTCATGAAGAATCTCTTTTGCAACGTTGAGACGCTCAACAGCGCCACGAGTTCGCTCATTGGCAAACAAGCCGCCGCCTTCAGCAATGGCTAACCAACCATTGGGTAAATGCACGGTCACAGCAGCAACAGCCATGGTGATCATTAACGGAATAGAAACCCACCTAACAGCAAGGCCAATAAGTAAAAGAACGGCGCCAATAATTTCTACCCAAGTTGCAGCAGCAGCCATAAAATAGGGGAAAGGTAAGCCCAAGCCATAATCAGCATTGCCAAACCAGTCGACAGTGCTATCAAAAGCCGCTAATTTTTGGGTGCCAGCGAGCCAAAAAATGGGTGCAAGATAGAGCCTTAATGCCAACGGTGCCAAAAAATCCACTGAGCGAGTACTATCTAAGACAGATTGAAGTTTGTTAATACATTTAATCATGGGTAGTCCTTAATTTATTTCGGTCAGTAAAATAGACCCATTGATAAACTAAGTTCTTTCTGCCTCGTCTGTTAACGCGTTTAACCGTTGTTTGTGGCGTAGCCAAGCGCTAGCACCCGCACCGGTTAGGATGCACCAAACAGCAAACAACGCACCGGGTAAGGCTGTTTCGGGGGAAAAGTGTTTAAGGGCAAGTGCCACGCCTAAGCCAGCATTCTGCATGCCGATTTCTATCGCGAGTGTTAAGCGATAAGGGCCGCTAAAGTGAGAAAACTTTGCAATGCTCCAACCGAGTAAATAACCCAGTGCATTGACGGAAATAATAACTAAAAACAACTCAGGGGTAATGCTATTTAAACGGTCGTGGTTAGCAGCAACGGCATAAGCGCAGATAATAATAATGGCCAGTGAAGCCATAGAAGGGGCGAACTCAATGAGCGGCCTTGCATGTTGACCTAGGGTTTTTCTAATCAGCATGCCAAAGGTGAGTGGCAGTAAAACCGTTAGTAAGATGGTTTTCATCATCGGCCAAAAGGGAATTGGCAGGTAAGTGCCGCCTAACCATTCAACTAATAATGGAGTTAAGGCAGGCGATAAGAATGTTGCTATGGTGGTGAGCGTGACAGAGAAAGCGACGGCTCCGCCGGCCAAGAATACGATAACATTACTGGCCATTGCGCCGGGTGCGCAACCGACAATAATAACGCCTAAAGCTATTTCTGCTGGTAAACCCGCCAACCAAGCGGCGGTCGCGCCGAGTAGGGGCATAATACTGTATTGGCTTAAGATACCAATTAAGATCGGTTTGGGAGTTTTTATTGTTGTTTTTAATTCATCAGGTTTTAACACTACGCCCAAGGCAAACATAGAGGCGGCAAAAAACCAGAGAAAATAATCTTTAAAAATTAAAAAAATAGCGGGTTGATAAAATGCGATCACAGCGCATATGAGCGTTAGTGGCGCCATGCCGCGAGAAATGAGGTTAAGTAGTTTCATGGGCTTAAGGATAAGTGTTTAGCAGCAAATAACACAGCTATTTATGGATTAAACGCGGCAATAGCAGTGTGGGTTCGATAGTATTTTGTATGTGGACTGTGGTTTATGCAATAGAGAGTAAAGCGGTTGATAAGGGCATTAAAAGACTATCGCTTAATTTAGCTGCCTCCTTCATCAATTGACGGGCTGGTTCGCCATCCTGTAACCAATATTACGCATGGTTAATGAGCGGCCAGTCGCTAGCTGTAAGTGCTTATAGTGCTCACAGGGAAGTGAGGACTAAGTGATTTTCTACCTAATAAGAAATAATTAGCTTGCTTAAATAGGCAGGTAACGTCATCGTCTCATAGAAGCTAAGTATTGCAGCGTTAGTTACAGGTCAAACGGCTCGTTAAGTATTTTTTCAACCGGTAAGTTTTTCAAGCGAACGTATTGAGGGAGGCCATTAACATAAGGAGGAGAGTCTTCACCCATAATTAAAGGTCGCAAGTATTCTTCACATTCAGGGGTAATGCCAAAGCCATCTTCACTGATGTAATGCGCAGGAAGCATTTGCTCAACATTAGCAACGTCTTTTAATTCGCCAACACCTATTTCCCATTGGTATGGATTATTGCTGGTGCGAACAATGGTTGGCATGACAGCGGTTTTTCCGTTAAGCGCAAGCTCAACCGCGGCTTTGCCCATCGCATAGGCTTGGTCTACATCGGTTTTAGAGGCGATATGGCGTGCGGCACGTTGTAAATAATCTGCCACAGCCCAATGGTATTTGTAGCCATGGGCAGTTTTAATCATGTCAGCAACTACCGGAGCGACACCACCTAGTTGGGCATGACCAAAGGCATCACGGGTGCCAGCTTCCGCTAAAAACGTTCCGTCAGGGTTCCTAACTCCTTCAGAAACAACGATGCAGCAGAAGCCATGTTTTTTAACAGTGCTCTCAACTTTGGCTAGAAATTTTTCTTGGTCAAACGTAATCTCAGGAAACAAAATAATATGTGGTGACTCACCTTCTCTTTCAGCTGCCAAGCCACCAGCTGCGGCAATCCAACCCGCATGCCGGCCCATTACTTCAAGTACAAATACCTTGGTTGATGTGCGTGCCATTGAGGCAACGTCAAAGCCAGCCTCACGTATTGAAACTGCCACATATTTGGCAACGGAGCCAAATCCTGGGCAGTTATCAGTAAGCGGTAAATCGTTGTCGACAGTTTTTGGAATGCCGATACAACGCAAGTCATGTCCTAATGATTGACTTAATTGGGAGAGTTTATGCGTGGTGTCTTGTGAATCACCGCCGCCATTGTAAAAGAAATAACCAATATTATGAGCTTTGAAAACAGCAATAAGACGTTCGTATTCAGCGCGGTTTTCTTCAAAGCTTTTTAATTTATAACGACATGAACCAAATGCACCTGAAGGGGTATAACGTAAGGCGGCAATATCTTCATCAGACTCTAACGATGTGTCTATAAGGTCTTCGGTCAAGGCGCCAATAATGCCATTACGGCCTGCGTATACCTTGCCTATTTTATCGCCATGTTGACGTGCAGTTTCAATGAGCCCGCAGGCGCTTGCATTGATAACAGCGGTGACACCGCCAGATTGAGCGTAAAAAGCATTTTTAGTGGTCATATATCACCAGATAATTTGTAGAGGGCGCATTATAAATGCTGAATGATCATATCGTCAGCATATTTGAAAAACAGGGGTGATTAATAAGCTATGTAATGCGGGTTAGCCTGAACTTTTGTTTAGAATAACAGAAACAATTGGCGCTTAACGTTTAAGAATAATGCCAGATTTGCGCTA
Source organism: Cycloclasticus pugetii PS-1 (assembly GCF_000384415.1). Lineage (NCBI taxonomy): Bacteria > Pseudomonadati > Pseudomonadota > Gammaproteobacteria > Thiotrichales > Piscirickettsiaceae > Cycloclasticus > Cycloclasticus pugetii. Next base: position 2,149,192 of record NZ_ARVU01000001.1, on the reverse strand, counting down.
TAGTTAAGAACGTCTGGCGGTGATGCGTTGACTTGCGTTAACGATTGAGTCATTGTCGATCAAAACCTACTTGAGAAGGTGTATAAGCATGTCGTTATCTAAACAATTACTGATTCTTATCTCTGCGCTATTTCTGATTATTTTCAGTGTGAATTTTGTATTGAGTGTAAACAATATAAGAAGCTATTTGGAAGGGGAGTCACAAATTCATGCGCAAGATACGGCGACCTCATTGGGCTTATCACTTAGCCCCTATATGGTGGACACTCAAGACCCCGTGCTTGAAACAATGATGAAAGCAATATTTGATCGTGGGTATTATAAGGAAATTAAGCTGGTTGATGTGACAGGGCAGAGTTTGGTAACACTGAGGAATGATAAAACATTTGCCTCAGTGCCTCAGTGGTTTATTGATTTTGTGCCCATGCAAACAGCTCGTGCCGACAGTGAAATTAGTTCTGGTTGGAGTATCAGTGGTACTGTTTCGGTAACAATTAACCCTGGCTATGCGTATTTTAAACTTTATGAGCAAGTGAAAACGAGTTTCTATTACTCGCTTATGGTTTTTGCTGCATCGATTGTTTTGTTGTTGTTGGTGTTGCAAATAACCTTGTCTTCGCTGAAAAGAATTGGCGTCATGGCAGAAACGATATCGACAGGGCATTTCGATATGATTAAGCGCTTACCTTGGACAACTGAGGTTCGAAAGGTGGCTTTGTCGATGAATGTAATGTCTAAAAAGTTAGAACGTGTCATTCAAAACCTGAACACAAAACTAGAGAACATTGGGAAGAAACTTCAACTGGATGAGTTGACTGGGTTAAGTAAAAAAAGCAGTTTTGAACTGAGGCTGAAAGAAGTGCAAAGCTCACATGAAGAGGCTTTTGTTTTTATGATAAAAATAGATGCTTTAACAAGTTTAGTCAAAGAGTTAGGCCCTGATACGATAGATCAATTTATTAAGGATTTTGCTGAAATATTAAAATCAAAAACGAGCGTTGACTCTTCGGTGGATATCGACGCATATCGTTTTTTTGGTTCAGAGTTTGTGTTGTTAATGCGCGGTGCAACAGTTGATCAGTCAGAAAGATTAGCTCGATCATTAAGCACTTCATTTACTGAATTGGGCGAGCAATATAATAAAAAAGATATCGCACATATAGGCGTTGCGGCCTTTGACCCATTTAGTCCGAAAAACAATATTTTGTTGGCTGCTAATGAAGCGTATGAACAAGCGCAGCTTATTGGTGCTAATAGCTACTACCTTCGAAAAGGTAAAGATCGAGCGAAGGATATGGCTGAATGGAAGGAGTTGGTGTTTGATATTGTTGATAATGATGACTTTAAAGTCTCCTATGTCAGCACAACGGAGAACCTCCAAACGGCGGATGTGTTGATGCAAGATGCCTTTTCTGAAGCACTTGATAAGAATGGTGATGTGCTTTCAATTGGCACCTTTGTTTCGATAGCCGAAAAGTTTGTAAAGATTGTAGACCTCGATAAAGGGGTGGTGTCTCGAGTCATTGATCATATCAAAGAGAGTAATATTTCCAATCAAATAGCCATTAACTTATCTAGCAGAACGGTAAAGAGTAGTGATTTTAGGGGCTGGTTGACAGTTTTGTTAAATCAAAACCAGGCGGTTGCAGGTCAGTTAGTTTTTAGCTTGTCGGCGTATGCCGTTAATAAAGAGATCGGTGTGTATAAAGAATTTATTCACTTTATACGTAAACATAATGCCAAGGTTCTTATTAAGCGATTCGAGACGCAGTCAATGTTGCCCCAGGCAGTTAAAGAGTTAAAGCCTGACTATATTCGTCTAGCCCGAGACCTTGGTAACGGTATTGCGCAGGATGTTGAGAAACGTGAGTTTGTAAAAACAATGCTTGAAATAGGAGAGTTATTAGATATTCAGGTGTTAGCAGAGAATATTCAGGCCGATGAAGACATTGCCTGTTTAACAAAAATGGGTGTTTTAGGCGCTAGTCGTTAGTCTATAAAACGATTGATCTGCTATATGAACACGATCTGCCAACAAGCGTTTGCCAACAGGGGTTCTAAGCGTCCGTGCAGCGCTTGGTTACAGCTTATCGTTTTTTTGTTTTGCTTGGTGGTTGTTGTGGTCTCTCCAGCGGCACTAAATTTTAGTTCAGAGCTTATCGCCAAGGTGGAAATGAAATATGGTAAGCATGCGTCAAACAGGGTGTTAGCCTGGCAAGGGCTGATTCAGTCGGCAAAAAATCTACCTGAAAAAGAAAAACTGGAGCGGGTTAATGACTTCTTTAATCAACAGCTTGAGTTTGTGGATGATGATGAGTTATGGGGATTAGTTGATTATTGGGCAACACCATTAGAGGCCTTATCTAAAGGGGCGGGGGATTGTGAGGATTACTCAATTGCTAAGTATTTTACGCTTATTGAGTTGGGTGTCCCAGACAGCAAGATGCGAATCACCTATGTGAAGGCCATTGAGTTGGATCAAGCACATATGGTGCTGACGTACTTTGAAAAACCAGGCAGTATTCCAGCGGTGTTAGATAATTTAAAACCAGCTATTTCTCCGGCATCTATGCGGCGAGACCTATTACCTGTCTATAGCTTTAACGGTTCGGGTCTATGGTTGGCAAAGTCGCGAGGGACCGGAAAGAAATTGGGAGGTTCGGATCGTTTAAATAAATGGGGAGGTTTGAAAAGCAGAATGAGAGTTAATAAATTCTAGTTCTCTAATAGGAATTTGGATTATATGTTTTAAAAGTAAGTCAAAAAAAAGACCATCAACAAAAGTTAATGGTCTTTTAGTTTGTTTACGTTAGTAACTACTCAGGGGCTGCTGAATAAGTAGGCGTTACTTTTCCTCTTTGTGAAGCGCCAATCCAAGGTTGAACCTCGGGTAAGATGGCAGTCTCTTCAGGTAATGAAATGTTGAGGTAATTATTTAATGCGCCTGCGCTGGCAAGGATTCTGAATTGTGAGAATAGCTCGTCGTATTTCGCATTAGTATAAGCACTTTTAGCAACAAACATTTCGTTAGCAGAGTCTAGTAAATCTAATAGTGAACGACGACCAATATTAAATTGCTTTTGGTAAGCTTCATTACTTTTAATGCTTGAATCACGGTGGCTTTCAAAAAACGCCATTTGATTTTTCACCGTTTGATGAGCAATCCATGATAGTCGCATACTTTCTACGGCTTGGCGGTATGTGTTATCTCTTATACTTTTTGCCTGATTGACCAGTTGAGCGGTTTCTTTACGACGAGCAGCATCTTTACCACCGTTGAATAAGTTGTAACGCAAGCGAAGCATTGCAGAGGCATCTTCATTGACCTCTTCAATACCATCAATATCTTTGTTGTGCGTAGCGCTGAGCTCAAGATCAACACGTGGTAAAAAGGCTGTTTTTGCTGTTGCGTGCTGTGCAATAGCGGATTTAATATCTGAATTTGCTGACTTTAAAATGGGGTGGTTAGCAATGGCGCTATCAACCGCTTGGTCGAAGGTGGCTGGTAAGGCGTCTTCAGGTGGAGTGATGGGTTCTAACTCGGAAGGTAAGCGGCCAACTATTCTTAAATAAGCGGTCTGAGCGTCTTTTAAATTACCCACTTCTGATAAAACATTTTTTTGCGCTAGTGATAAACGGCCTGTTGATTGCTCGACATCTGCCCTGCGCCCAACACCACGACTACTCCGTGAGGAAATTTGTTCGTTGGTGCTTTGGTGAACCGCTAAGTTTTCTTCAGCTAATGCCAATAGTTCTTCGCGACGTAAAACATTAATATAGGCTTCAACCGCGTTGAGGGCAGTAATTTCTGCTTGGCCAAAAACTGTATAAGCACGAGAGTTTGTTCTAGCCGTTTGGCGGTTAACCTCACTGGCCGTCGCAAACCCGTCGTAGATCATCTGTCTGACTTGGATAGAGGCTTCATCTCTACCAAGAGATTTTGACTCAGAACCATCTGCCTTTGTTGAAGAGTTGAAAGAGCGCTCCCAACCAGCACCAACAGCAATGTCTACAGTTGGAAAGTAGCCAGCTTTAGCCTGACTGATTTCCTGCTCAACGGCTAAACGTTCAGATTTGGCAGATTGAATTTGTGGGTTTTCATTGATAGTGTGTTGAATTGCATCTTGCAATGTCTCAGCACTTGCTGTGCTTAAGCTGAGTGCCAACAGACCACTTACAGCTATTTTTAGTTTAAGACTCATAGTTCCCTCTTGCTTTAATATGTGGTGTAAAAATAGGTATCTATACCAAATTATACGGCTGAATTTAACGTAAGCACCAAGTTAGGTCAACTATATTCTTTAATATATAGGGCGAGGTGTAACCTGTCAGAGACACCAAGTTTTTTAAAAATAGATGTTAGGTGAGCTTTGACGGTACGTTCTGATATGTTTAGGGCTGTTGCAATAGCCTTGTTGCTTTCCCCATCTCGAATCATATTCGCAACATCATTTTCTCGTGACGACAATGTTGCCAATAGAGCAGAAGATTCAATCGATTCGGTGTTATTAACTGCTTCAAGTGGCTGAGGTTTCATTTTGACCAACGTACCTATCACCCGCGGCACAAGGTGACGCTGAATCCATATGTCTCCCTTTATTATACTGTTGACGGCCTGCACTAGAAGCTTTGCGGGTTCAGATTCACCGCAATACCCGGCAGCGCCATGGACGAGGGCATTAATTTGCTTATTTTCTGACCAATTTTTCCCTACCACCAAAATGCGTGCTGAAGTTGAGGTTAATGTAGAGGTTAAATCTGCGTCAGTGTCGACCTTTTTTGAGTCAATGACGACAACTGAAGCGTTACTTAATTCCTTTTTGCTGGTGGCCGTAAAAATGTCAAAATGACTGATTAAGGCGTGAGACCAGAGTTTCACAATATCAGGGTTGTCTGAATAAATAGCGATGCGGTGCATTTAGCTCGCCTCTTTAGAGTCGGTGATCAGTGCTAGTCGCTTGGAATAAATAAGATTGTTGCTTGGCAACCACATGTTAACGTTCCTTGAGTGCGCGTTCTTTCGCTTTTAAAATGGGTTTAAGCAAGTAATCTAACACAGTTTTTTTGCCCGTTAAAATATCGACATCTGCTGTCATGCCAGCAATAATGCTTAGCTTTACACCATTTCTTTCAAGGTAATTCTTTTTAGTGCGCAATCGAATCATATAGTAATTTTCACCATCTTCTTCATTGGTAATGCTGTCGGCGCTAATATGCTCTAGCTCTGCTTCAAGTCCACCATAAATAGAAAAGTCATAAGCTGTTAGCTTCACCATGGCTTTTTGTCCTGGGTGAAGAAAAGCAATGTCGGCGGGGCGAATTTGCGCTTCAATTAACAATTGGTCGTCAATGGGGACAATTTCAACTAAATCCATACCGGGTTGGATGACACCACCAACAGTGGTGACCTTTAGTTGTTTAATAACACCTTTCACAGGTGAAAGTACACGTGTGCGTGTTACTCGGTCTTCTAGCGCAAATGTCGATTCGCTGGTTCTATCTAGCTCTGCTTTGGTCTGGTTTAGCTCTTCGAGAGCCTTTGTTTGGAAGCGCACCTTGGTTTCATGGAGTTTATTTCTGGCCTCTGTTAATTGGCCTTTTAGGCTGTTCGCTTCTCGTTTGATACGAAGGAGTTCTACTTTAGACATGGCGCCTTCATCTACCAAAGGCGCAGACATTTCCAGCTCTTCCTGTAACAACGCATAGCCACGTGTATATTGGCTTATTTGTTCTTTTATTGTTTGGGTGGCGGCATTTAATTCTTTGCGTCGAGACTTAAAGAGTTGCACTGCATTTTTAGCAATCTCAGGGGCGTTTTTTAATACATCATCAGGAATAACCAGGGTTGTATTGTTGACCTCAGCGGTTAACCGAGCTGTTGCTGCTAGTAATTCGTGATATTTGAGTTTTGTTTCATTTAAAGAGGAGGCAAACCTAACTGCATCAAGTTGTAACAGGGCTTGGCCTTTTTCGACGGTTTCACCCTCACGAACTAAAATTTCAGCCAGAATACCTCCCTCTAAATTTTGAATAACTTGAATATGGCTTGAGGGGGTTGTTTTGCCCGAGCCACGAGTCACTTCATCTAGTTCGGCAAAATTAGCCCAAATAAGGGCAATGATGACAAAAATAAAACTTATCCATAAAATCAAGTGGCTTTGAATGGATGCGCCATAGAGGCTGGCTGCATTTACATCAGTTACGTAGGTCTGATTTTCGGCGTGTTGCTTGTATTTCTTTTTAACGGTTGAAATTTTATTTAACATTATTAGTTTGAAACCTTGATTTGTCCTTTTTTCAATGCTTCTAGGACTTTATCTTTCGGGCCGTCGGCCATGATTTTAGCGCCATCGAGTACGATAAGGCGATCTACAAGTGATAGTAAGGAAGCTCGGTGAGTTACTAAAATAAGGGTTTGGTTGTTTAACTGCTCCGATAGTTTCTCTTTGAAGCGCGCCTCGGTGCTATTATCCATAGAGTTGCTGGGTTCATCCATAATGAAAATAGGTGGCGATAGTAACAAAGACCGAGCCACGGCTACACTTTGACGTTGTCCGCCAGATAAAGACGCGCCTCGTTCACCAACGGGCATATCAAATCCCTCGGGGTGACGATTGACAAATTGGGTAACACCGGCGATTTCAGCAGCGTGTAAAATAGAAGCGTCGTCAGCGTAGCGTGAACCCATTGTAATATTGTCTTTAACGCTACCAAACATCAGCGAGATGTCTTGCGGCACGTAACCAATTTGGCGACGAAGGTCAGACGGGTCAATTTGCCGAATATCTGTTCCGTCTATCAAAATGGACCCTTCTTGAGGTTCGTACATGCTGAGCATTAGTTTTTCAATAGTGCTTTTGCCAGAACCAATACGACCGATAAAGGCGATTCGTTCACCGGCTTTAATTTTGAATGAAATATTATCCAGTGCTTTAACCGGTTGTTCGGGGTAGCTAAATGAGATGTTTTTAAACTCAATATCACCCTTAAACGTTGGGCGGTGTAAATATTTTTTACCCGGTTCGCGTTCAACCGGTAACGACATCATATTAGTCAGTGTATCCAGTGATGTACGAGCTTGGTGGTAACGGGTTAGCAATGAGGCGACCTGTCCTATAGGTGCTAATGCACGACCTGTTAAAATGGTGCAAGCAATTAATCCACCGGTTGTAAGTTCACCTTCAGATATTTTGTATACACCAAAAATCACTACCGATACAGAAGCCATCTGAGTTAAGAAGGTGGTTAAATTGACAGCAATAGATGAGTAAAAGCGTGACTTAAGGCCTAGACGAGAAATCTGCCCAATATTTTGTTCCCATTTGCTTTGCATTTGCCCTTCAGCACCAGCGCTTTTGATCGAGTCTAGATTGTTAAGCGACTCAATCAAGGTGGCGCCTTTTTGAGCAGAGTGTTTAAACAGCTCGTTAATAGTGTTCTTAAGAGGTTTTTGCACAGCTATGCCACCCAAAATAGCCAAGGGCAAAATAGTTAGTGGCACAAACGCTAAGTTACCACCGATCATATAAATAACCGCAATAAAAATAAATAAGAAAGGGAGGTCAATTAAAGTGGTTAGTGTGGCAGAGGTTAGAAAGTCTCTGAATGACTCAAATTCGCTAAGATTGTTGGCAAAAGCACCGACCGATTTAGGGCGGTTTTCCATTTTAATGCCCATAACTTTTTCGAAGATGGTCGCTGAAAGAATAATGTCTGATCGTTTGCCTGCAACGTCAATGAAATAGCCTCGAAGTGCTTTCATAATAAAGTCGAAAATAAATACAATAGCGACGCCTATCGCCAGTACCCATAGTGTTTCAAGTGCATGATTGGGTACGACACGGTCGTATACGTTCATAATGAACAGTGGAGACGCCAGAGCGAATAAGTTAATGAGTAACGAAGCGGCTAGCGCCTCGCTATATATTGGCCAAGATTTAAAAATAACATCCCAAAACCAATGCTTTGCTTTAGGGATAACAGAGTTGGCTGTTCTGCTATCAAAGGTGTGCTCTGCTTGAATAAAAAAAGCAGAACCAGTGTAAATTTCGTCTAATACGCTAAGACGGACTGTTTTTTCACCGCTGTCTGTTTCCGGTAAAATAATGGTGCAGTTATCATCATTTTTGGAAATTAAAACGCAGGTTTTATCGTCATCTAGTAGCAAGATAGCAGGTAAAACTAAATTGGATATTTCAGCCAGTGGGCGGCGGATAAGCCCTGTTGATAATCCAGCTCGTTGAGCAGCTCGTATGAAAAGTGACGCATTAAGTTTATTGTCTACTAACGGTAAACCGGCGGTTAGCGAGTCAGCAGAATGAGGCGTGTTGAGTAGTTTGCAGACTGACAATAAAGCTAACAGCAGCGGGTCATCCTGGTTTGTTATGCCTGCCATATTATCCAACGGTTTTTTTAAAGTTGCTTCGGTCATCTTTTATCCACTTGATACGAAATAAGGCACAAAAATCCGTATTTTGTGCACTAAGTTTGATTAATGTTTTTGATTTAGTGATACTAGAACAAATTTCAGAAAATGCAATCGGAGCTACCAATATGCCTTATGTTAATCGCAACGAGCACGGCGAAGTGACGGAATTATTAGATGTCTGCGATAAGGCTAATGGAGAGTGGCTTGATGTCGGCCATGCGGATGTTATTGAGTTTCTAAGAAAACCATCTCAAGCCAATAAGCTTAAGGAATCTTTGAGCCGCTCTGATAGTGAAATGGTACGTGTGGTTGAGGATTTGGTAGATATGTTAATGGAAAAGCAGGTATTCGTTTTTACTGAATTGCCAGAGGCGGTGCAAGATAAGCTTAATAAACGTAAAAAATTACGCCATGATGTTAACGCCTTAAGTAATCTCATTGGGGATGACGATAATATCTTGTAATCACTTCTTGTGGTCTTAAGGTATAAAAACTCAAAATTAGTACCTTAGTACAATAGCCAGTCTCAAGCGGCTGACCTAAAATTCCGGTTAACTTAGCAGCAATAAACGTTTGGCCTCAACAATGATAGATGCACTGGTAATCGACACAACAGATCAAATCACCTCATTGTTGTTAGGTGATAATGCTTGCATTCAAACGATTGATGATGAGGTTAAGGCATTGAATGTCATTGATAACGCGGCATCAGTCGTTGTATTGCTGCATTACAATGTACGAAAAGAGCAAACTGAAGAATATATAAAGTTAATCGTTAACACTAACGCAAAAAGCAAGGTTGTTGTTATCGCTGACAAGCTTGATGAAGAGACGGTATTAGCATGCTTACTGGCTGGTGCGCAAGGCTATCAATCATTAAGTGAATTAAAGCAATATAGTAATAAATTATTGGCGGCCATGAATGCTGGTGAGGCATGGATAACGCGTCGAATGACCGCCACATTGCTTGAGACATTGCGGGCGCATAAATAGGACAAGATTATGGCAAATGATGTAACTAGTAACGAACCAGAGGCATTAGACCTGCTGGATCTGTTGGTTGACGAAAGCAATGATATTCTGAGTGATTATGTGTCTATTTCATTAGAAACATTGAGTGAAGGCACAAAAATTAGTGTCACCACGGTGGAAGATCAGCCGGCAACGTATTCATCAACGTTAACAGGCGTGACATTAACAGACTTGCATTGTTTGGTAGATGTGCCGACAGAATCGTAAAAATTAGTACCTTAGTACAATAGAAAAATCAGTAAACGTAAGCAATACTTAGAATCATAAACAATATAGAAACCAACGGATCGGAGAAATATCATGGCTAATGTAGGCACAGTACAATCAGTAACAGGGCTTGTAAGAGCAATCGCAGAAGATGGAACGGAACGCATATTAAGCGTCGGCGATACAGTGGCTGAAAATGAGAAAATTATCACAGGTGATGGCGTTATCGTTATCGCCTTTACCGATGGCACCATCTTAGACTTGGGCAGCAACTCAAATATCGTGCTAAATGATGATGTGCTAAATCAAGAAAGCGAGCAAACCGCGCAAAGCCGATCAGAGGCTGAAAGCGAAGTAGCCGCGCTGCAAGAAGCATTAGCCAATGACCCAAATTTTGACCCATCCACATTACCGGCCACAGCAGCCGGTCCGGCAGCAGGCGGAACAGATGGTAATAATGGCCATACGGTTGTTAGTGTGGATTACTTAAATCCAACAGCACCAGTAGAAGCGGGCTTCGATACCATTGGTATTAGCCAAGCGTTCTTACAGCCAGATGAAGAATTACCACCGGTTGAACTTGAAGAAGTTGTTACGGTTTCTGTATCCGTCAGTGTGCAAGTGGAGGTTGGCGTTGATATCGATGAAGAACCAAACCCGGATGAAAAGCCACCATACATACCTGATGATTTTCCAGGTGAAGATGGCGAGTCTGTGTTTGTTAATAGCCATGGGGCCGTCGTTCTGGAAGGCACGGACGATGGTGATGAAGAAACAGGTGATGAATTTAGAGAGGTCACTTTCATCTTGAGCCTAGATAAATTGTTTGAGTCTGATGTTCTGGTTACTTATCAGTTGCAACCAGTGGTAAACGGCGATGGTTCTGATTACCCAGAAGATTGGGTAGATGGCACGCTTGATCCTCAACAAATACTCATTCCAGCAGGAACCACTGAAATACCTGTTAGTGTATTAATTAGGCAAGATCATTTAGACGAAGGAAATGGTAATTTTAATATTGTGTTGCTAGCGGCTGAATCAGAAGGTGGTATCGTAACCATCAACCCTGCTGCAGATACTGCATTTATTACAATCTTTGATGATGACACCACGCCAGAGGCAAACCCGGATACTAATTTTATTGATTTAGATAGCGGTGAAGATTACTACGTTAAAGAATCTCAGCTCTTAGATCAAGAGATGCCACTTTTTGGTTCAACAACAGGTAATGTCTTAAATAATATTGACCACACTTTTGATCCAACTCCAGGCGATGATGGTGATGAAGTCTTCTTTGAAGATATGGCCGATACTGATGAAGATGGTGATGCATTGGTTGTTACTGGAGTGATTGCTCACGGTGAAGATGGTGCGCTGAGCGGTGGAGATGACACAGTTGGTTCGATTGGTGACCCATTGGCAGGTAAATGGGGCACGTTAACTTTACAATCGGATGGTAGCTATGAATATGTAGCTGGCCCAGCAACATCAGAGCTCACGTTTGGCCAAGAAGAAACAGATCAATTCACATACACCGTAACGGACACTTACAATCAGCCACAAACAACAACACTAACCATCACTATTTTTGGTGGTGACAGTGGTGTAGAAATACGAGGTGTAGATAATCTTGTTGTGGATGAAGATGGTCTTAAAGGCGCTGTAGTTGACGCGTCACGTCCAGGAGAAACAGATAGTACTGAAAGTGCTACAGCAACAGGGAACTTCATAATTGATGCACCAGATGGTGTAGGTTCAGTAACAATTGATGGTCATTTAATAATCAGTGGTGGTGTATTAGTAGCAAGCCCAAGTTTTATAACAGGGCTAGGAAATACATTTACTGTAACTGGATATAACGCTATTACTGGTGAAGTGACCTATCAATACACATTGGAAAGCAATGAAGACCATCCAACAGCAAATCAAGAAGATAGTGTTTTTGAAACATTCCCTGTTGTATTAACAGATACAGACGGTGATTCAGCAAATAGCTCAATTTCGGTCGAAATTGTGGATGATATTCCAGTAGTAGATATTGAAGTTTCATCTGAAGGTGCTGTAGTGACAGATGAAACGAGTCAACTTAGTGTAGCAGTCACAGGTTCAACTTCTGTCTTTAGCTATGTTGTTGCCGCAGCGGCAGGTGCCGATGGTGGCACGACAGTGGTGACCTTAAGCATTACTAGTGCAGCAACTGGCTTAAAGGTCACCGATGGTGGTTATCCGATTACCTTAGTTGAAGGTTCAAGTGACAGTGAAGTGATTGGTCAATACACCGATGGAGATGATGTTTTACAAACAGCTTTTACAGTGTCTATCGACAGTGATGGAGTATTAACCGTTACACAAAATGTGGCGATGGTTCACCCAGAAAGTCCTAATGAGTATGATGAGGCAGTCGATTTAGCGGGTGAATTATCAGCGGTCGTTACCGTGACCGATGGTGACTTAGACGTAGCGACAGATAGCGTTGCGATTGGTGATCAGATTACCTTTGAAGATGATGGTCCTACAGTAATCGCTCCTGAGGTTGCTTATGTGACTAACTCTGGTTCTGCTTCAGCTCTACTTATACCGTTAGACTTTGATAATAATGTTGATGATAATTATGGTGCCGATCAACCAGGTACGGTTACTTTTGCAAATATAGCGGTGAGTGGTACTGATAGTGGCCAAACAGCAGGCGGTTCAATTATTTACCTCTACACAAATGGGACTATTGTTATAGGTTCTACATTAGTAGCTGGGACGTATGCTGATGCAATTCACCCTGATAATGTAGGTAACAAAGTTTTTACTGTTGACTTAAATTTAGATAGTGACTTAGCTACGATGACAGATAGCTATTCTGTCACTATGTTCCAACAAATTGATGGTGCAACAGCAACTTTTGATACGAGTGACAGTATCTTTGATATCACTGGTGGTAATACTAATTACACCTTTTATACTGACACAACAGGCGTGAATCCAACCGCGCTAGTTACACCATCAGGAGATGGCACATCGATCAATACGAGCGATAACGGTATTGGTATAAAAGGTGGCGGTAATGGTCTGTCTATTGGTACTAATGAAACAATTCGTGTCAGTTATGTTGATACGGTATCAGGTGTGCCTTTGTCGAATCTTGCTTACGTTGAACCAGCTGATCATACCCTTGGTGATAATGTGACTGTGAACGGTGCAACTGCAGGTTTTCTTCTTAATAATGGTACTACAGATGTAGCTATTAGAGCCTATGACGATGACGATGACGATGATATGGTGAGTGACGGTACCCTAGATGTCATAACTACAGTTGTGGTCGGCGGAGTTAATTTTATAATTGCTGATGGTAATGACACAAAATCTGGTTATTCTGTTACTTGGAACGTTGATGGTAGCGTTTTAGTAGAAGGAATTGGGGACGGTGATCAAGTTCAGGTGTTTACAGAGGATGGTCTAACCACTGTTGAGTATCAGTATGTTGCTGGTACTCCATTCCTTTTATCTGGATTTGGTGCGGCAATTCCTGTTCCTGGCGAGCTACTCAGAATAGATTTAGACTTGGAAGTTGAGGATGGAGATGGCGATACTGTTATTGTTGAAGATGCCATTGTTCTAAGTATTAGCCCAGATGACCACGTTATTATTGAGGGAACGCCGGGTAATGATGACGGGGTTGACTCTCTCGATGCTACTCCAGGGCAGGCTGCTACCTTGATTGGTTACGCGGGTAATGACAGTCTAAATGGTGCTGACCTTAATGACATACTCGTAGGTGGTTTAGGTAGTGACACAATGTCTGGCGGCACTGAGTCTGATACATTTGTCTGGAACGCTGGTGATGCAGCTGGATCGCCAGCAGATATTATTACGGACTTTAATGACGCTGGCGAAACTGATGTCCTAGACTTGTCTGATTTGTTAATCGGAGAAGAATCTGGAACATTGACTGATTACCTAAGCGTTAACGAAAGTGGTGGTGCTGTGGTGATTAATGTAAGCACGGAGGGTGGAGCAGGTGATTCACAAGTTATTACATTAGAAAATACTACCTTTGTAGACTTGGGTATAACCGGTGCGACCCAAGCAGACATTGTTGATCAAATGATTTCTTTGGGACACATCAATATTGATAGTTAATGACTAGTTTAATCAATGAGGTCAGACTCAAATGATTTTAACTGACAGTTAAATAATTCAGCCTCGGCATATTGTGTCGGGGCTTTTTATGTTTGCTAAAAATCAAGGGGTCAGATACTGTCTTAAAAAACAAGCTTAAATGGCCTGTTGTTGATAATTAATATCAAACGGTTTACCTGACTTTAGCACCCCATAAGCGAGTACCAGTAATTTTCGCATCACGGCTACTATAGCTACTTTTTTAGGTTTTCCCTTGGCTTGTAGCCGCTCGTAAAAACCCCTCATAAGAGGGTTATGCCTAACGGCGACTAAAGCGGGCATAGAAAAAATCATGGGGTCAGCCAGCTTGATATTAGTCAATTGAGATATTTTTGCTTAATTTTTTGTTGGCTAGGTAAGTCTATCAATTGTTCATTGCGTCATACTTGGGTGATAGTTTCGTTTTTACGTAGATATGCAGCCTTAAACGGGGAATGAATATTTTCTTTTTCACTAAGAAAAGAAATCAAGGGGTCAGATTGAGGCTCCCCTAGTTTAACGGATACATTTAATAAGCGACAATGTTGCTTAGGAGTATCCAAATGAATAGTAAAAGAAAGCCATACAAAACATACACGAAAGAGTTCAAAGTCGAAGCTGTTCGACTCATGAATGCATCAGATATCCCTTCTTCAGAGCTAGCCGCTCAGTTAGGTGTTAGACGTAATCAGCTGTATAAATGGAAAGCCCAGTTAGAGGATAAAGGTGACAAAGCCTTTTCTAATAATCTTGGGCGTCCTCGAAAAGAAAATCAAAGCGAGTTAGTCACCCTTCGACAGGAGAACGAGCGACTGAAGGAGGAAGTTGAGATTTTAAAAAAGGCCGCAGCGTACTTTGCCAGGGAACTCAAGTGAGGTACGCATTCATTCAGTCTCAGCAACATAAACATCCGTTAAACCGTTTATGTTCGACTCTCAACGTATCGACTAGTGGTTATTATGATTGGTTAGATAGGCCCGTCAGCAAGACTCAGCGCACAAACCAGCGACTTTTAACCAAGATACGTTGCTTCCACCAATCAAGCCGACAAACCTATGGCTCACCTCGGGTTCATCAAGATCTCTTAGCGGCAGGTGAACACGTTAGCGTTAACCGCGTTGCAAGGCTGATGAAGTCAGCAGGCATACAATCTAAAATGACAAAACGATATATTGTCACGACAAATTCTAAGAATACGTTATCGCCTGCATCTGATCGATTGAAAAGAAACTTTTTTACCGTGAAACCAAATCAAAAGTGGGTGTCGGATACAACGTTTATCCGAACACGTCAGGGCTGGTTATACCTCGCAATGATACTCGACTTATATTCACGTCAAGTTATTGGCTGGGGCATGAGTGATCGTAACAACACAAAGTTAGTTGTTGATGCCTTGCAAATGGCTGCAGTTCGTCGCGACTGTAGTGAACAATCTGTTGTCGTACATTCTGATCAAGGAAGCACCTATGCATCAGGTGATTACCAGCGGTTACTGAGGAAAAACAACATGCTAGCGAGCATGAGCCGAAAAGGTGAATGTTATGATAATGCTGTCGCGGAGAGCTTTTTTGGTACACTTAAAACTGAATTGGTCGACGACGAAGATTACCGGACTAGAGAACAAGCTAAACAAAGCTTATTTGAATATATCGAAGTATTTTACAATCGACAACGAAGGCATTCGTATCTAGGCTATGTTAGTCCAGATGAATATGAACGGGCTAATGCCCTTTAATTAATCCCTCCGTTATTTTAGGGGAACCTCAATGTGACCTGCCTATTTTTTTGCCTGTTCTAAATAAAGGGTATCAACCGGTTAGCCAGCTTGATATTAGTCAATTGAGATATTTGCGTCTAATTTTTGTTGGTTAGATAAGCGTACCAATTGTTCATTGCATCATACTTGGGAGATAGTTTTTACATGGATACGCAGTCTTAAATAGGGGGGGTGACTATTTTCTTTTTTATCTAAGGATATATTGTTTGCTAAATTGGCGCGCTCGGCGGGAGTCGAACCCACGACCTTCGCCTTCGGAGGGCGACACTCTATCCAGCTGAGCTACGAGCGCTTTGTATATTGTTGCGGTATTATAACGTGATATGTTGATGAAATATTGAACTGTTTTTACTTCGGGTTTATAGGCTTAGGGTTTATAATCCTGAAAAAATATCACTAAATTGGAGTTAGTACGTGAGTGAAGATAAGAAAATTTTAAGTGACCTAGGTGTCACGATAGGTGTGTTAGTTATTATTGCTATTGTAATTTCTTTTGTAGCGATTGGCCTGGTTGACGAGAAACCGATGTCTGCAGCAGCAGAAAAAAAGGTTTTAGATAGAATTAAACCTTTAGGTGAGTTAGCAACGACGTTAGCCGAGGCTAAAAAAGCTAGTCCAATTGTTGAGCCGCCAGTGGTGGTTGCAACGGAACCTATGTCCGCAGAGCAAGTTTATAATACGGCGTGTATGGCTTGCCATTCAACAGGAGTTGCGGGCGCACCTAAAACAGGTGATGTGGCAGCTTGGGCACCTCGTATTGCACAAGGTGAATCAGTGCTCTTTGAGCACGCGACCAAAGGTTTTAAAGGCATGCCTGCACGAGGTGGTTCTGCTCAATTATCTGATGCAGATGTGACCGCCGCTATTGATTATATGGTTGAGAGAAGTCAGTAATTTAATTTAATAAACTTTTCATAAGGGCCAGGCTTTCCTGGCCTTTTTTCTTTTGTTCTTCTGGGTTTTTCTTTTGGACGGCGGCCCAATCTAAATCGTCGACGGGCAGTTCGGTTAAGAAACGGCTGGGTTCTGTTGATGAAACATCACCGTATTTCTTTCGTTGCGCGCAATAACTAAAGGTGAGCTGTTGTTGGGCTCTTGTAATGCCAACGTAAGCCAGTCGTCGTTCTTCTTCAATTTGATCAGTATCAATGCTGTTTTGATGAGGCAGGATGCCTTCTTCCATGCCAATTAAATAGACGTAAGGGAACTCAAGTCCTTTTGCGGCGTGTAAGGTCATGAGTTTTATTTGGTCAGTTTTTTCTTCTTCCTCGTTGCGCTCTAAGCTGTCGAGCAACATCATGCGTGACACAATATCGCCCAAGCTGCGCTCTTCTTGTGATTTTTTAGCGCTGTTTTCAATCCATTTTATTAGCTCTAATACATTGTTTATTTTTCTTTCTGCCTGTTTGTCGCTATTGGCGTGAGTTTTAATCCAATCGTAATACTCAATGTGTTGAAGCATCTCATGAAGGATGGCAATCGGGTCTTCTTGTTGTGTTCTATCAGATAAGCTAACAATCCAGTCGCAGAAAGAGCGCAGTTTGTAATAGGTTCGTTCATTTAACTGTTGTTCAAGCCCTATTTCAAAACAAGCATCAAATAAACTAATGTGGCGACTATTGGCATAAAGGGCGAGTTTTTCGACAGTGCTGGTGCCAATTTCACGGCGGGGTGTATTAATAACTCGGAGAAAAGCACTGTTGTCATCTGGGTTAATAAGCAGTTTGATATAACACAGGGTGTCTTTTATCTCAGCATGGGAAAAAAATGAAGTGCCGCCGCTGATGGCATACGGTAACGATAGTTCCCGTAGGCTTTTTTCTAACAGTCTTGCTTGGTGGTTGCTTCGGTAGAGGATAGCAAAGTCAGCATTGCTGGCCCGGTGTTTAAATTTTATACGAGAAATTTCGGCCGCGATTTGTTGTGACTCCGAAAACTCATCTTTACATCTGATGACGTTAATTTTCTCATCACTTTTGATGTCGCTCCAAAGGTTCTTTTCATATAAATGCGGGTTGTTGCTAATGAGTTGGTTAGCTGCTTTTAAAATACGTTGATTAGAGCGATAGTTTTGTTCGAGTTTAATGATCTCTAATCTAGGGAAATCCTTTTTTAGTGTGAAGAGGTTTTCTGGGTTAGCCCCTCGCCACGCGTAAATGGATTGATCGTCGTCACCAACGACGGTGAATTGTCCTATGGCGCCAACTAAATGCTTAAAAAACTCATATTGCGTGGTGTTTGTATCTTGATACTCATCGAGTAAAAGGTAACGAGTACTGTTTTGCCACTTTTCTAATACTGACGGGTGTTCGTTAAAAAGGACTAACGGCGTTAAGATTAAATCATCAAAATCGACCGCATTGCATACGCGGTTATATTGCTGATATTGTTCATATAATGCAGCAGCAAACTGCTGTTGAGCGTCTTCAGCTAAAGACATGGCTTGTGCGGGCAAGACCGCTTGGTTTTTCCAGTCGGATATTTGCCACGAAAGGGGGGATATTTGAGCTTTATCTAACTGATGTTGGCTATTATCTAAAATATCTTGTAGGACCTTAAATTTATCCTGTTCATCTAAAATGCTAATGTTCTTTTTAAAGCCAAGTGTTTGATACTCCTTGCGAATAATATCAAGACCTAGGGAGTGAAATGTTGATATGCGAATGCCTTTTGTTTTTTTTGACGAACAGAGTTTGTCAACACGTGAACGCATTTCTCTTGCAGCCTTATTGGTAAAGGTAACGGCGGTAATATGTTTGGCTTCAACACCGTTACTAATAAGGTGTGATATTTTTTCGGTAATGACGCGGGTTTTTCCGCTGCCAGCACCTGCAATAACAAGTAAGGGGGTGTCCGTTGTGATAACAGCTTTGTGTTGTTCTGGGTTTAGTTTGGGCACGGCGACTTAAAAGATGAGTTTGGGAGCAAATTTTACTCGTTCTTTATGATATTTTCAGCGCTTTATGTGACGCGTTTATCCATGCGGCGATAGCTTAAGGCTTCAGTTAAGTGGTGGCGTTGAATATTAGTTTGATGGTCCATATCGGCGATGGTTCGCGAGACACGTAAAATGCGATGATAGGCACGGTGCGATAAACCCAGTTTTTCAATTGCTTGCTCTAGTAGCTGATGATCTTCATCGCTTATTTGGCAATGTTGTTTGATTTGTGCAGTGGATAATAATTCGTTGAGTTGACCTTGTCGTTTTAGTGCTTTTATTTGCGAGTGATGCACCCGTAAAGCAATTTGTGCACTACTTTGCTCACCTCCGTTAGTGCCTTTACGTAGCATTTCACTGGAAATACGGGGTACCTCAATATGCATATCAATTCTGTCGAGCAAGGGGCCGGATATTTTGTTTCGATAACGGCTGATTTGAACAGGGTTACATTGGCATCGTTGAGAAGTATCACCAAGGTAACCGCAAGGGCATGGATTCATCGCGGCGATAAGTTGGAAGCGAGCAGGAAATTCTGTTTGGTGGTTAGCGCGGGAGATGGATATTTTTCCATTTTCAATAGGTTCGCGTAATACCTCTAAGACTTTACGGTCAAATTCGGGGAGTTCGTCTAAAAATAAAACGCCGTGATGCGCGAGCGATACTTCGCCGGGTTTTGGCGAACTGCCACCACCGACCAAAGCAACAGATGAAGCGCTATGGTGAGGAGATCTAAAAGGAGGCGTCCGCCACTGGTGAGTATCAAGGTTGTGCTGACTAATAGAGTAAATTGAGGCGGTCTCAATGGCCTCTTCTTCGCTTAGTAGCGGTAAGATGCTTGGTAATCGAGCTGCAAGCATTGACTTGCCGGTTCCTGGGGGACCAAGCATTAATAGGCTGTGGCGTCCAGCAGCGGCAATTTCTAGTGCGCGTTTGGTGTGTTGCTGCCCGTGAACGTCTGAAAAGTCGAGATTATTTATTGAGGGAGAGGTTACATCATTTTTAGGTTTAAAAAGAGGTAGTTCTTGCTGTCCATGAAGGTGCGAGCAAACAGCTAGCAGATGAGGAGCGCCAATAATATCAACACTTGAGATGAGCGCTGCTTCGTGTTGATTATGGGTGGGTAAGCAGAGTGTTCGATGGCTTGTTTGGCAGGCTATAGCTGTGGGTAATGCGCCTTTAATGGCTCTTAATTCACCGCTTAACGATAATTCGCCAAGAAACTCATAATCAAGCAGTTTGTCGTTGGGTATTTGGCCCGAGGCTGCAAGAATACAAAGCGCTATGGGTAAATCGAATCGCCCGCCTTCTTTGGGTAAATCAGCAGGTGCTAAGTTAATGGTGATGCGCTTAGCAGGAAACTCAAATTGACAATTGAGAATAGCGCTGCGTACGCGATCTTTACTTTCTTTAACAGCCGCCTCAGGTAAGCCAACAATATTTAGGCTGGGTAAACCGTTTGCTAGGTGCGCTTCAACGGTTACTAATGGCGCATTAATGCCAGTGGAGCTGCGCGTTAGAGTAGTAGCTAGTGACATGGTGGAATCCTTTCCTTAACAGCATGATTTAATGAGGAAGCTTTAGGTGTTATTGTTTTTCGTCAATTCATTAAGAGTTTGTTCAAGCGCATCTAACTTCTCACGTGTTCTCGCAAGCACAGCACTTTGTACATCAAACTCTTCACGCGTAACTAAGTCTAACTTAGCAAACTGTTGTTGCAAAATTGATCTAAAGTTTTTTTCGGTTTCACTTTTAATGCTTGCAAGGTCGTTGGGTAAGTGGTCGATCAGCGACTGGGTAATGCTTTCAATTATAGTTGGGTTAATCATAGCTATATAGGGTATATGAAATTTAGTTAATGCACCGGTTAGGTGCGTGAAAAACAAAAAAGGCCGTAATTAGTGCGGTTTTGTTGTTTTTTTTTTAGTAAAAAAGCTTGATTTTGGCCATTTGTGCTACAATAACAACAAATACCGTTTATGCAAAAAACACTTTAAAGCTTGGACGGTATCATAATTTATCAACAACAAGGAATGAAAATGAAATTATTAAAAACAACTGCAGTTGCTGGCTTATTGGTTGCTTCAAGTGCAGCAAGTGCTATCGAAATCAGCGGCAACGTTGCTTTAACAACAGACTATATCTGGCGTGGTATGTCTCAAACTGACGGTTCACCAGCGATTCAAGGTGGATTTGATGCGGACTTAGGTAATGGCGTATATGCTGGTGTTTGGGGTTCAAATGTTGATTTTGATTCTGACGAAAGCATGGAATTTGATGTTTATGCTGGTTGGGCTGGTGAGTTCAATGGCGTTGGTGTTGATATTGGTGCTATCCATTACGCATACCCAACATCAGGAACAGAGACAGATTTCACGGAAGTTTATGTAGGTCTTTCAATGGGTCCTGCTTCTTTGACTCAGTATTTTGGTGTTGATTTAGGCAGCGATGACCTTGGTGATTACCGTTTAGGTAACTACACAGACCTAGGTCTTGATCTTGGCGAGTACAACGGTATCGCTTTTGCTGCTCATGTTGGCTACTATGATTTACAAGCTGACTCAAGTGACTACTGGGATTGGAAATTAGCTGCATCTACTACTTACATGGGTGTTGATGTAGAAGTTGCTTACACAGATGTTGATACTAACTCAGACAACGTAAGTGATGCACGTGGTGCATCTGACGATGCTGCATATGTATTAACTGTTTCTAAGTCTCTATAAGACTGAGTT
Source organism: Cycloclasticus pugetii PS-1 (assembly GCF_000384415.1). Lineage (NCBI taxonomy): Bacteria > Pseudomonadati > Pseudomonadota > Gammaproteobacteria > Thiotrichales > Piscirickettsiaceae > Cycloclasticus > Cycloclasticus pugetii. Next base: position 2,127,926 of record NZ_ARVU01000001.1, on the reverse strand, counting down.
CAAGCAGAGCTTCTCTGCTTATTTAACTTGTTTTACCCTAACGGGTAATGAGTTAAGCAGTTTAAAAACACCCCTCCTTGAGGGGTGTTTTTTTATGCCCAACGTAAATAATAAACTGGTTATAGCTGGTTCATTGGCTGCACTAATATGGGGCAATATTTGATTTTAGAGTTTTCCTCGCTCGGCTTTTTATCATTTAACTATTTGAATATTAACGTTTTTTTAAATATGGCATGCCCTATGCATTATTATCCCCGTCAATAAGACATCAAAGAAAAGAGGAACAATAATGAAACTAGTAACAGCTGTATTAAAGCCTTTTAAATTAGATGATGTTCGCGAAGCGTTATCTGATATTGGGGTTTCCGGCATTACCGTCACTGAAGTTAAAGGTTTCGGTCGCCAAAAGGGTCATACGGAACTCTATCGTGGTTCTGAGTATGTTGTGGACTTTTTGCCTAAAGTAAAAGTTGAGATTGCCTTGTCAGATGAGCAAGTTGAGGAAGCAGTCGATTCAATTATTAAAGCGGCAAACACTGGAAAAATTGGAGACGGCAAAATTTTCATAACTGAGCTTGAAAAAGTTGTTCGTATCCGTACTGGTGAAACTGGCGCTGAAGCGCTTTAATTTAAATAATTGGAGGATCTCAACGTGGATCAAATACTAGAGTTACAATATGCGCTAGATACGTTTTATTTCTTAATGTGTGGTGCGCTTGTTATGTGGATGGCAGCTGGCTTTTCAATGTTAGAGGCAGGTCTTGTTCGTTCAAAAAATACAGCAGAAATTTTAACTAAGAACGTAGCGTTATTTGCTGTTTCATGCATTATGTATTTAGTGTATGGCTATGAAATTATGTATGGTGGCGGTGCCATGTTAAGTGGTATTGAGCTAGACGGCGCTGCAACTGCCGATGCTTTGACAGCTACTGTTTTAGCAGAATCAAAAGAAGCCGGGTTTGATGGCGGTTCTGTATATTCAAATGCCTCAGACTTTTTCTTCCAAGTGGTGTTCGTTGCTACAGCAATGTCGATCGTTTCAGGTGCGGTTGCTGAACGTATGAAGTTATGGGCATTCTTGGCCTTTGCTGTCGTGATGACAGGCGTGATTTATCCTATGGAAGGTTCATGGACATGGAACGGTGCAGATGTCTTTGGCATGTATAACCTAGGCGACCTTGGCTTTTCAGATTTTGCAGGATCAGGCATTGTACATATGGCTGGTGCAGCTGCAGCGTTAGCAGGTGTTTTATTGCTGGGTGCTCGTAAAGGAAAATATGGAGCTAATGGTGAAATTCACCCTATTCCCGGAGCAAACTTACCCCTAGCTACATTAGGTACATTTATTTTATGGATGGGCTGGTTTGGCTTTAACGGTGGTTCTGTGTTGAAGCTAGGTGATATCGCGAGTGCTAATTCCGTAGCGATGGTGTTTTTAAACACGAATGCTGCGGCCGCTGGTGGTGCGATGGCGTCATTAATCATGGCCAGAATAATGTTTGGTAAAGCTGATTTAACGATGTTATTAAACGGTGCATTAGCAGGACTTGTTGCGATTACTGCTGAGCCTTCAACACCGACTGCGTTGCAAGCTACTTTATTTGGTGCAGCTGGCGGTGTTTTGGTTGTCTTATCAATTGTGACACTTGATCGATTAAAAATAGATGATCCTGTAGGTGCTATCTCAGTACACGGTACTTGTGGCCTATTAGGACTATTATTGGTGCCGTTAACAAACGATGGTTCAAGCTTTTCTGGTCAGTTGATCGGTGCGGCAACTATTTTTGTTTGGGTGTTTGTTGCAAGCCTTGTGGTTTGGGGTGTGTTGAAAGCTGTAATGGGTATTCGTGTTTCAGCTGAAGAAGAATATGAAGGTGTTGACCTTAGTGAATGTGGTATGGAAGCATATCCAGAGTTTACTAATAAATAAACGACATATTTAAGTGGTACAAAAAAGGGCGCTTAAGCGCCCTTTTTTGTATTTGAAAGAAACCTTACTCAGTTAATAGTGTTTGTGCTTCGCGGTATTTAGCCGCTGTTTTATTTGCGATTTCCGCTGGTAAGGTAGGCCCTGGGTTTGTTTTATCCCAATCTAAGGTTTCTAGGTAGTCACGAACGATCTGCTTGTCAAAGCTAGCAGGACTTGTGCCCACTTTATATTCTTTTGCATCCCAAAAACGTGATGAGTCAGGTGTTAACACTTCATCAATAAGGTGTAGCACGCCATTGTTATCTAAACCAAATTCAAATTTAGTATCAGCGATAATAATATTACGTTCTAAGGCGTATTGAGCAGCCGTTTTATATAAGGTTAAGCTGATATCACGCACTTGCTTCGCTAAATCTTCACCTAATAGTTGAATAGTCTCTGCGTAAGAAATGTTTTCATCGTGATCGCCAACTGCTGCTTTAGTTGAAGGTGTGTAAAGCGGCTCAGAGAGTTGTGAGGCTTGTTGTAAATTTTCAGGTAATTGAATACCGCATACCTGTCCTGACTTTTGATAGTCTTTCCAACCAGAACCTATTAGGTAGCCACGAACGATAGCTTCAATAGGTAGTGGTTTTAGTTTCTTTACGATGATCCCACGTTTTTCAAGGCGCTGGCAGTCTTTCTCATCATCTAATACTTGATTAAGTGTTAATTTAGATAATTGATTAGGGATTAGGTGGGCTAATTTTTCAAACCAAAAATTGGAGACTTCGTTTAGCACAATCCCCTTGCCAGGAATAGGATCGGGTAGAATAACGTCAAACGCAGATAAACGATCGGTGGTAACAATTAACATGTGCTTATCATCAATATCATAAATGTCGCGAACTTTTCCTTTATGGATAAGTGGCAGGCTGTTTAGGTTGGCATCGAGTAAGGAAGCTGGAATAGTCATTTGATTTAGTATGCTTAGTAAAAAAGCTGCTAATGATCTAATTTTATTAAGAATTTTGCAAGTAAAAGGTGTGAAACGATGAGATGGACGGGTAAATTATTAGGCGCTGTTTTTGGTTATATGACGTTTGGTGCTTTAGGTGCGCTACTGGGCGTCTATATTGGTCATAAATTTGATACAGGTATGGCACAGAATCCATTTGATCCAGAGCGCCAGCAACGAACAAAAAAGATATTTTTTAAATCTACATTCGCGATCATGGGGCACCTTGCTAAAGCGGATGGGCAGGTGTCCAAAGAAGAAATTCAAATGGCTCAGCAGGTAATGGCTCAAATGGAGCTATCCGCGGCGATGAAAAAAGAGGCTGTTAATGAATTTAATCGCGGAAAAGCCCCTGAGTTTAATTTAGATGCCGAGCTGGATGAATTTAAACAGGCATGCCAGCGGCAAAAGAACTTAATTCGCATGTTTATTGAAGTGCAGCTTCAAGCAGCTTATGCAGACGGAGAGCTAGATGATGCGGAAGATCAAATATTAGCGCATATTTGTGGACGTTTAGGTATTCCTCAGTTTGCATATGAGCAGCTAAAGCGTATGTTGGGAGCGAGTCAACGACGGGGCGCGCATCAACAAAGCCGATCAACACCAGAAGAGGCCTACGCTATTCTGGGAGTGAGTGAGTCTGCAAGCGATGCGGAAGTAAAAAAAGCGTATCGACGCTTAATTAGCCAACATCATCCCGATAAATTGGTATCAAAAGGCTTACCTGATGAGATGATGAAGATAGCAAAAGAAAAGACGCAGCAAATCACAGAAGCTTACGATACCATCAGAGACCTTCGAAAGGCAGCTTGAGCTTTTTAATGTTTGAGCTATATTCAATTGACAATACACTAAATATATAAGGCTTCGCCATGGAATGGCTAAGGGTTTAACGTTTATGGATGAACAAAATATCAATCTGCAATCAATACCAACGAGAGGGGCGCAATACTTTAGCGATGATGTTCGTCATTATCAGCAATTGTTTGATTTAAACCTTAACCCCATGATGGTGTACGGGGATGACGGCTTGATTGAATTAAATAAGGCCACGCTGCAGATGTTTAATGCAGCTTCTCGAGATGTGTTACTGGGTCTTCATTTGTTTTCGCTGGCGCCAGACTGTCAACCGAATGGGGTTGCTTCAAAAGAACTTTTTAGCCATTTACTGCAAGAGGCTAGTTCAAAAGGTAGTGCAAATATTCAATGCATCTGTAAAAGATTTGATAGCGATGACGAGTTCCCTGTGGAAATGGTGATGAGCTTGTTAGATTTGTCCGACCAAACCTTGTATCAGGTGACGCTGGTTGACTTATCACACCAGCAGCGCTGGCAAAATGCGCTTCAGGTTGAAAAAGAACACGTCGAATTAACGTTGAAGCACGTCGATAACGCAGTCATAACGGCATCACAAAATGGTCTGGTGACGTATATAAATGAGGCGGCCTGTCAATTGACCGGTTGGAATTACTCAGAAGCGATAGGCGTGCCGGTTAAACGTGTGGTTTGTTTAGTAAAAAAAGCCTCGAATACGTTGCTGAGTTATTACTCTAGCGATGAAGATAGATCGTTTAATAGTGTTGAACAGCTCCCTCGTCATGTCATGCTTGTGACGAAAGGCGGTCAACGGGTCCCTGTGCATGGGAAGATGTCTACTCTAGAGGGGGCAGGTGAGTTTACTACGGGGTGTGTCATTACACTCGTCGATACAACCGAGCATTCAGCTTACAGTGAAGAAATGATATGGCATGCAACGCACGATATGTTGACGCGTTTGCCTAATAGGGCCCTGTTAACAGACCGTTTTGAGCAGGCGCTTCATTTGGCATCGAGACATGGTACTAATTTGGCTGTTTGTATGATGGATCTAGATGAGTTTAAGCCGGTCAATGATACCTATGGCCATGAAGTAGGGGATAAACTATTAATTGAAGTGGCAAGCCGTCTGAAAAAACAACTTCGCCAGGAGGATACTGTTGCCCGGTTAGGTGGTGATGAATTTGTTATTTTGATCGGTGAGGTAAGTCAAAAACCAGCGTTAGTGCAAGCCTTGTATCGTTTAAAAGCTGCGGTGTCTGCGCCTTATCGGATTGATAATAAAACCATAGAAATCTCTTGCAGTATTGGCGTGGCAAACTATTCGGGTGAAAAAGTAAATGCTGATACGTTATTGCGACAAGCTGATCAGGCGATGTATGACGCTAAACAATCAGGCCGAAATAGAATTCATTGGTTTGATGTGGAGCAGAACCAAAAAGCGCATGATTCTGAAAAAGTTATTAAGCGAATTGAGCGCGCACTAGCGGCTGGTGAGTTTGAGCTGCATTATCAACCCCAAGTAAATATGAGAACCGCTGAGGTTGTTGGTATGGAGGGTTTGCTACGATGGCGACACCCTGAAAAAGGCCTGATACTACCAATGGAATTTTTGCCAATCATCGAGCAGCATGAGTTAATCATCAGCTTGGGCGAATGGGTGATAGCATCAGCATTAGAGCAACTATCGGTTTGGCAAAAGCAGGGTAAGCAGTGGACGGTGAGCGTCAATATTGCAGCAAAACATTTTCATTTGCCTAGTTTTTATAGACGATTGAGAGATAGCTTAAAACAATACGCCAATGTGGAGCCAAATAAGTTTGAAATAGAAATACTAGAGTCGGCAGCGCTGGGGGATATTCAACACGTACAGGCAGCTATTAACAACTGTAAAGGCTTAGGTGTGCGTTTTGCGTTGGATGATTTCGGTACAGGGTACTCATCGTTAGGTTACTTAAAGCGATTACCTGCCGATAGGCTAAAAATAGACCAATCATTTGTAAGTGATATTTTGGATGATAAAGAAGATCTGGCGCTTGTGCAGGCGATTATAAGCTTAGCGACGACATTTGAACGAGAGGTGCTAGCAGAGGGTGTCGAAACCGCTGAGCAGGGAGGGCTCTTGATGCGTTTAGGCTGTGATGTTGCGCAAGGGGATGGGATCGCAAAGGCAATGCCGGCAGAAGCGGTAATGGCTTGGTCAGAAAAATTCACACCCGATGCGAGATGGAACGTTTGGTCAGAAACGGAATGGGATCTCAAGGTGTTTCCGTTATTGGTAGCGCAGTACGACATTCGTGAATGGGTTAATAATGTACTGAACCCAATTGAAGACGAAACATTAGCTGCTGAAAAAGCGCGACTAAGTGATGAAAATAGGTGCCGTTTTGGGGCTTGGTATCATTCAGATGGGTTAAAGCAGTATGGTCACTTAGCTAACTTTGGAGTTATAGACAAGCTGCATCGGCGTTTACACAGCGTAGGCGACCAAGTTATACAATTGTATAAAGCGCATTATAAGCAAGAAGCAAAAGAAAAGTGTGCAGAACTTCGTGAGATCAAAGATGAATTGCTGTCGATATTGGATGAACTGCAATTAAAGGTGTTTTCAAGCTAGCGCCTTTGTGGGGCGATAAAAAACTGTTGTTCTACGACTCTACTCGTTAAAATTAAATGTATTTTAATCCAATGAACAGGAGGTGCTATGCCATCATTTGATGTGGTTTCAGAAGTCGATACACACGAATTAACCAATGCGGTTGATCAGGCAAACAAAGAAGTGAGTACGCGTTTTGATTTTAAAGGGACTGATGCCTCTTTTGAATTAGCTCAACATGAGGTTGTTCTAAGTGGTGAATCAACATTTCAATTGGGTCAGATGCTGGATATTTTTCGCATAAAATTATCTCGTCGGGGTGTTGATGTTGACTGTATGGACGTACAGAAGGCCGAAGAATCAGGCTTAAGGGTGCGCCAAAAAGTGATTATCAAAGAAGGCTTGGATAGCGAATCGGCTAAGAAAATAACCAAGTTAATTAAAGAAAAAAAATTAAAAGTCCAAGCGCAAATTCAAAAGGAACAAGTTCGTGTAACGGGTAAGAAGCGCGATGAGTTACAAGCGGTAATGGCTTTATTAAAAGCGGAAGACTTAGGTATTCCATTACAGTTTAAGAATTTCCGCGATTAGTATTGCCTGGCCGGCAAACGGCTGCCGCGACTATATTCTTTGCTCTAGATAAAATAAGTTATTTAAGTAAATAAAATTCCTAACTAGTTGTTTTTTAATGTAATAAATAAATAGGCATATCAATTGCTTTGTTTTTATTAAGATTAATAAATAAAGGGTTAGATGATGCGATTTTTGTCGGTTTTTAATGTAACGCTGTTGATGTTGTTAGGTTCGGTAGTTGTGTTGATTTCCCCTAGCCATTTGTTTGCGTTGATCAATGTCCCTGGGTTGCTGGTAGTGTTAGGTGGTACTTTATGTGCTGTGATGCTTAGCAAACCGAAACATAAAGTAGTGCAGTTGTTACGCGAATTGCCTGATATTATTCAAGGGAAAGAAAAAGCGTTTCAAGGGCGTGCGGAGTTTAAACAATTGCTCCGTTGTGCGCAGTTGTATCGCTCCTCTCAACTGCGAGTGCTAGAGCAAGAAATTAAATTGGCGCAACAGCCGTTATTAAGGAAAGGCGTCCAGCTTATTCTTGATAGAACCTCGTTAGAAGATATTGATACTATCCTGCGAAAAGAGCGAGCTCGTTTGCTAGTAGTCAATCAGGAAAAGTCACAGATTTTACGTTTAATGTCGAGTTATGCCCCTGCGTTTGGGATGCTAGGAACCTTACTGGGTATGATACATATGCTTTATGGTTTGGGCGATGTAGGCTTGGATGAAGTCGGTGTCACAATGGGGTTTGCTCTGCTGACAACATTATATGGTTTGGTTGTTGCTAATTTGGTATGTAAGCCACTGGCGATTAAATTGGAAAAAGTTACGGCAGAGCATGCCGCGCACCTTAATGTATTGTTAGAAGGCTTGGTGATGGTGTATCAAAAGAAACACCCTTTTGTGATTCGTGACATGTTAGAAGCACACGGAATACCAGCAGACACAAAACCTGAAACAAAAAGAGCCACCACTAAAAGTAGACTGTCTAAATTATTACCTTTAATGGCCTCTCATGTCGATTGAACGAAGGTCACAGTCTAGTGAAACGCTGCTTCCAGTAGAGGACAATGAGTCGTGGGCGGTAAGTTATATTGATCTATTGCTATTAATGGTGACACTGTTTGTTTTGCTGCTCGGGTATCAACAACAAGGCATTCAGTCGGCAGAGGAAAAGTCTCGGGCAGCTAAAGCCATGCAAATATCTCCCTCTGTTGATAACGGTGCCTTTTTAGATCAGGTTTACCTTAGTCATTTAAAAGACCGGGTGAGCGTGGTAGAAGAGCAAAATATTATTAAGCTGGCGATGAGCGATAGTATTTTATTTTTCCCTGCAGATGCTACGTTAAGCCGCTCTGGTGAGCGGGTGCTAGATGAAATAGCGCTGATGTTAAAGCAGCGCCCTTGGCATATTCTGGTGGAAGGTCATACAGATAATCAGCCGATTTCTACGCCAAGGTTCTTATCAAATTGGGAGTTATCATCTGCAAGAGCGACGAGTGTCACGCGGTATTTAATCGGTCGTGGTATTGCTCCACAACGATTAAGCGCTATTGGTTATGCAGATACTCGGCCGATAGCTAGCAATATAAAGGACGAGGGGCGCAGTAAAAATAGGCGCGTAGCGTTAGTATTACGGGTTGCTGAGTAACCTATTATTGGTGTGACCGGTTTGTTATAAAAGGCTAAACACAAAACCGATCATCGCGCCAAAAACGCCGCCCCATACCACTAACCAACCCAAATGTTCTTTAATCATTTGCTGGATAATGATTTTGACCATATCGGGTGTCAATTCATCTAGTCTTTTTTCGACAATAGCCTCAATGTCATCGATTAAATCACCGCTGATTTGCTGAGCATTAATGCCTTCATGTATGGCGTCGATAAATGCTGGGCTTTGGGTCATCTGTGCAAGTGTTAAGCGAATCTTTTTACACACAGGTTCTTTCAAAGGGTCGAGCGCAGCAACGCCACCAACCATGGCTAGCATGCTGCCAAAGGATGACTCGGCAATCGCATCAACCAGTCCTTGAAAGAGTTGGTCATAATCAAGCCGATCAAGAAGTGGTTCAACATTAAACAGCTGTTGGGCGGCATCTTCTTCACGCTGTAGAAAACGTTGTATATTTTCCTGCGTAAAAAATTGCCGCATGATCAGGTCTTGAATGCCGCGTTTGAACTCTTCGAAATGAGCAGGAATAATGCCAGAGCCATATAGAAAAGGTACTTTTTCGAAAAGCATATGAACCGCAATCCAATTGGTAACTGCGCCAGAAAGCGCGAAGACACCAATGGCTCTAATATTCTCAGTGTATAGCGGGGTAAAAAAACTAGCGATAATAATGCCAACTGCCAATAAATTGGTGACTAAACTTTTGTTCATAAGACAGGCTGTTTTTTTAATTGATAGGGTTTTGCTCAAAAGGTCCGCGTTAACCAACCATGTATCGGCCAGCGGTAGCAATAACGATAACACTCAGCCCAATGATAAGGTTGATGGCAATTAACAGACGAATTTGTCCTAGGCTTTTAGCCGCGCCTTCCCAGTTCTGTTCAGTAACGGCGCGTTTTAATTTACGTGTAGGTGCAAAGAAGATATGCATAAAAATAAGCACCATAATGATACCCATGCTCATCATGAGGTGAACATAGGGTGCAACATATTTCATGCCGCCAAATTTATTAAAAATAAGCCAAAAACCTGTGCCAAGTAGTAGTACAGCGCAAACCCAGACCCAAGGGAAGAATTTGGCAAACACAGTGGACCACAAGCTGAGTTGTTGAGGCGAATCAAGTTGGGTGGCAATACTGGGGCGTAAAACAAGGTAAGCGAAAAACATTCCGCCTACCCAAATAACAGAAGATAAAGCGTGCAGACTAATTGCTAGAGAGATCATGAGTATTCCTTTTTTATTGTGATTGAAGAGGGTGTTTAAAAACGTGTATAAGCCAATTATGTATCGATAAAACCAAGGTGTCATTTAAACCAGTAAAGAGATGGTCGGCACCTGAGATTTCAACTTGACGGTTAAGAGGGTTGCTCTTAACCAGCGCTAATTTTCGCATAGGAGCGGTTTTTTTTACATTATCAAGGTCTTGGCTGCCAAAGATGTCGAGAACAGGGATGGATAAGTCCCTTAAATGTTCAGTTGCTTGAGCTTCTGGTAAGTCAGAGGCCAAGGTGGGTAAGCCAATTAGTACAAGAGCATCACAGGCTTTTTTGTCTTGTTGGGCTAGAAAATTTGTTGCCATAATGCCACCCAAGCTATGTGCTATTAATACGCAAGGGTGGTTGTCAAAGTTTTCACGCATGTAGTTTAAGGTCGACTCGATTCTAGGGCCGTTTTCTTTAATTAAAGCTAAATGATCGTTAATAGAGGCATCATCAGAAGCCATTGGGAGTTGAATGGATGCGGTGACCCAGCCCATTTGTGCCAGTTGACTACGCAATGGTCGAATGATTTGTGGTGCATTTGGGTTTGAGCCCATGCCATGCAAAATAATAATACTACCGCGCAACTGTTCAGGCTCTTCATTATTAAGTAGCCCCAAAAACTCGACACTGTCGGTTTTTAAAGTCAGTATGTCGCCAATGATAATACTGTCTTTGACGCTTTCTGCGATGCGCTTTTCTCTGTCTAAGTCTGCGCAAAATGCAAAACCGCTAGCAAGTAGACCAAAACTGAATGCTAAAAAAGGTAACAGTTTTTTAGGCATGGTTGAGAAGTATTATGTGAATGAATTGAAGTGCTCATGGTGCATTAGTGTACGTAAAAAATCTAGACTAAAGCAGGTATTAGCACTGCTAATTCATACAATGGTTTTTTGTCAGATATGAAAACAGTTTTTACATGGGTAAAATACGGGCATGCAAGATCAACGGTTAATCTTTAAATTGGCTATTTCAGCAGAAAAATATTTATCTGTTTATAAAGGCCATGCGAACAAAATCTCAACCATCGCTAGCGACGGAAGACGAATAGAGTTTTCGGCAGATAATGTGCGACAGTTTTTAACGCATGATGGAATTTATGGTGAGTTTGAAATGCACATTACTGCAGAACAAAAGTTTTTATCTATTAGGCGGTTAAGATAAGCCGCGATGTAAGGCCTATAGGGTTAATGGAGATGAAATAAAATGCAAATTCGGGTACCCTTCTTCCTTTATTAAAAAGTTGCTTAAGAAATGAAAACACCCTTAATTGCACCGTCTATTTTATCGGCTGATTTTGCTCGTTTGGGCGAAGAGGTCGACAATGTGCTATTTGCAGGCGCAGATGTCGTGCATTTCGATGTGATGGACAACCATTATGTGCCGAATTTAACCATTGGGCCATTAGTGTGTGAGGCGCTGCGCAATCATGGCGTAACTGCACCGATTGATGTCCATTTAATGGTCAAGCCAGTAGACCGAATTATTTCTGATTTTGCAAAAGCAGGGGCTAGCTATATTACCTTCCACCCTGAGGCATCTGAACATATAGACCGCAGTTTAGGCCTGATTAAAGAATTAGGTTGCAAGGCAGGGTTAGTTTTTAATCCAGCAACGCCATTAAGTTATCTAGATCACGTGATGGATAAGCTCGATGTGATTTTATTGATGTCGGTAAACCCAGGCTTTGGCGGGCAAAGCTTTATTCCTTCTACGTTGGAGAAATTACGTCAAGTTCGTCAACGTATTGATGTGAGTGGGGCTGATATTCGGCTTGAAGTAGATGGTGGTGTAAAGATTGATAATATCGGTGAAATTGCCGCTGCCGGTGCAGATATGTTTGTCGCTGGTTCGGCCATCTTTAACACCGATGATTATGCAAAAACTATTGCAGCTATGCGTGAGAAAATAGCAAAGGCAGTTGCTTGAAAACATTGCGTGACAATTGCAAAACAAAGTTAGTGGCCTTTGATTTAGATGGCACATTATTGGATAGCGTGCCTGACTTAGCAAAAGCAGTGCAACTTACATTGGCGGAGTTAAACTTACCAACGCAACAACAAGACAGCGTGCGTGGCTGGATTGGTAATGGCGCACGCGTATTAGTAAAACGTGCCTTGTCGGGGGATATTAATGGCGATATACCGAAAGACTTGTTTGATAAAGCCTATCCAATATTCCTAAAGCACTACGCAGATAACCTAAATACCGACAGTGAGCTATATAATGGGGTGGAAGACACATTAGCTGCTTTCAAACAGGCAGGAATAGCTATGGCCTGTATTACTAATAAGCCAGAACAATTTACGCTGCCTTTATTAAAGGAAATAGGGCTGAGCCAATTTTTTGATAAAGTTGTCTGCGGTGATAGCTTTGAGCATCGAAAACCACACCCGATGCCACTATTAGAGACGGCGAAGTTTTTTAACGTATTACCTGAGCAGTCTATTATGGTGGGTGATTCGGTCAATGATATTATGGCGGCCCAAGCAGCTGGTTTTTATTCCATCTGTGTCAGTTACGGTTATCACGGTGAGGATGATGTGCATCAATTAGGTGCTGATGTTGTCATACAACACTTTTCAGAAATAGCGCAGTTGCTGGAAAAAGCCGCATAAGAGAAGGTGCCAAATATGGGTGATGTAAAACTAATGAAAAAACGATGGCGGTTCGGCTGAATGATTTAGCAGAAGCATTAAAACCATTGATGAAGTAATTAAGAGACCGTGTGATGACACCCGAAAAATTTAAACAATATGCCGATCAGGGCTATAGCAAAATTCCCCTGATGAAAACGATTTTGGCCGACCTAGAAACCCCATTAAGCGCCTATATGAAACTGGCTAATGGGCCTTATAGTTATCTTTTTGAATCTGTACAAGGTGGCGAGAATTGGGGGCGTTACTCGATTATTGGCCTACCGTGTAACGAAGTGATTAAAATAACAGGTAACAACATTCGCTTGGAATCGAATGGTCGACTAACAAACAGCCTCAGTAGTGATGCCCCTTTAGATTGGGTGAGACAGTACGCATCGACATTTAATATACCGGATATTGATGGCCTGCCACGATTTAGTGGCGGCTTGGTTGGCTACTTTGGTTATGAGACTATTCATTATATCGAGCCAAAAGTCGCAGAAAACAGCCAACAAAATAAAAAAGAAGACCCAATAGGCTCCCCAGATATCTTATTAATGATTTCTGAAGAAGTGTTGATTTTTGATAACGTTAACAATCAAATAATGATTGTGACTCACGTTGATCCAACGCTGGAGACTGCCTACCAAGATGGTTTGAGTCGTCTTGAAGAGCTTAGCCTTCAATTAAATACTACTGAAATACGTTCTACGTTTGGGCAAAGCCAATCACCAGCGATTGATGAGTCTGGGTTCGTTTCGGGGTTCACCCAAGAAGGCTTTCAAGAAGCGGTTAAAACGGTAAAAGACTATATCGTTGAAGGCGATGTGATGCAGGTGGTCTTATCGCAAAGGATGAGCATCCCTTATGAAGAGCCGCCAATAGACTTGTATCGTGCACTACGGTGCTTGAACCCATCTCCATACATGTACCATTTAAACTTAGACGATACATATGTTGTTGGCTCATCGCCAGAAATTTTAACGCGCTTGGAAGATGAGCAGGTAACGGTTCGACCCATTGCCGGTACCCGCCCGAGAGGTGCGACACGTGAAGAAGATGAGGCCTTGGAGAAAGAGTTGCTGGCAGACCCTAAAGAATGCGCCGAACATTTAATGTTGATTGACTTGGGCCGTAATGATGCGGGGCGTGTCTGCAAAACAGGTACCGTAGAATTAACCGATAAAATGGTGATTGAGCGTTATTCTCATGTTATGCACATTGTATCGAATGTGACAGGGCAACTAGAGGCTGGCCTTAATGCTATTGATGTCTTGGAAGCGACCTTTCCTGCGGGTACCGTTAGTGGTGCGCCAAAGGTGAGGGCAATGCAAATTATTGACGAGTTGGAGCCGGTTAAGCGCGGCATTTATTCGGGTGCTGTTGGTTACCTGTCGTGGTCGGGGAATTTAGATACAGCCATTGCTATTCGAACAGCAGTGATAAAGGATGGGCAGTTGAATATTCAGGCGGGCGCAGGCATCGTGCATGATTCTGTGCCAGAGAACGAGTGGGCTGAAACAATGAATAAAGGACGGGCTATTTTTAAAGCAGTGGCGATGGCAAAACATGGTTTAGAAGAAGGTGAAGGTTAATGGCCACATGTAAATTAGTGATGATTGATAACTATGATTCCTTTACCTATAACTTGGTGCAATATTTTGCTGAGCTAGGGGCCGATGTGCATGTTGTGCGCAACGACCAAGCGACTATTGATGAAGTAATTGCGATGCAGGCCGACCGGTTAGTGATTTCACCTGGGCCTTGTACCCCAACCCAAGCGGGTATTTCTGTTGAACTTATTAAGCAAATGGCTGGTTCTGTGCCGATTTTAGGCGTTTGTTTAGGGCACCAGAGTATTGGTGAAGTTTTTGGTGGAAAGGTTGTTCACGCAAAGAAAATTATGCATGGTAAAACATCGGATATGCACCACAATAATAGCGGCGTTTTTACTGGTTTAAGTAATCCATTTAAAGCCACGCGTTACCATTCATTGGTGGTGGAAAAAGACTCCTTACCAGACTGTTTGGAAATAACAGCATGGACGGAAACGGAGACAGGTAAAATGGATGAAATTATGGGCTTTAAGCACCGAGAGTTAGAGGTTGAAGGTGTACAGTTTCACCCAGAGTCCATTTTGACTGAACACGGGCATGATTTATTAAACAACTTTTTATACAAGGTCTGAACAATGGATATTAAACAAGGGCTTGAAACAGCTATTAACCATCAAGATCTTGCTACCGATGAGATGATCGATGTTATGCGCCAGATTATGTCAGGTGCAGCAACAGAGGCGCAAATTGGCGGTTTTCTAGTCGCATTGAGAATGAAAGGGGAGTCGCTCGACGAAATTGAAGGTGCCGCTATTGTGATGCGTGAGTTAGCAGCAACTGTGCCAGTGAGTGGTGATTTTCTAGTTGATACCTGTGGAACAGGCGGTGACGGTTCAGATTTATTCAATGTTTCAACGGCAAGTGCTTTTGTTGTGTCAGCAGCCGGCGCGAAAGTGGCCAAGCATGGTAATCGCTCGGTATCCAGTTCAACAGGTAGTGCGGATGTGCTAGAAGCAGCCGGCATCAACCTAAGTTTAACGCCAGAGCAGGTGGCTCAGTGTATTCAACAGGTGGGTATCGGCTTTATGTTTGCCCCCGCGCACCATAGTGCGATGAAGCATACTATTGGGCCGCGTACAGAATTATCTCAACGAACCATTTTTAATATGTTGGGGCCAATGACAAACCCAGCTGGCGTAAAGTCGCAGGTGATAGGGGTGTTTAACGAAGCTTTATGCCAACCTATCGCGAATGTTTTGCAGCGATTAGGCAGTGAGCGTGTGCTTGTGGTGCATGCGCAAGATGGGTTGGACGAAATTAGTTTAGCCACTCCAACACACGTCGCAGAATTAAAAAATGGACATGTTGTTGAATACAAAATAACGCCTGAAGAAATGGGGGTTGCGAGTCAAAGCTTAATTGGCTTAACGGTCAACAGTGCTAGTGAGTCACTGGCTTTAATAAACGATGCCCTGGGCTTACAAAAAACAACAGAAGGTAAAAAGGCGGCGGACATGCTTGCGCTTAATGCGGGTGCCGCATTATATGTTTGTGGTAAGTCAGACAGCATTAAGTCTGGTGTTGCATTGGCGCTTGAGACCATAAACAACGGTAAAGCTTTGCAAAAAATGGCTGAACTAAAAGAGAAAACACAAGGCTTTAAAGATGAGTGATACCCCCGACGTTCTAAAAAAAATAGTAGCGCGTAAGCACCAAGAGGTTGCCGAGAGGCTTGAGCGTTTTTCTATTGATGATTTAAAGCAGCAAATTGCACAGGCTTCGCCGGTTCGTGGTTTTGTTAAATCGATTAAGAAAAAACTGAGTAACGGTGAAACCGCGGTGATTGCTGAAGTAAAAAAAGCATCACCGAGTAAAGGCTTGTTGCGCGAGAATTTTAACCCAGCTGAGATAGCAGCCAGCTATGAAGCAGGTGGTGCTGCTTGCTTGTCGGTACTGACCGATAAGGATTTTTTTCAAGGCTCAGAAGCGTATTTAAAACAAGCAAGAACAGCGTGCAAGCTGCCGGTTATTCGTAAAGACTTTATTGTAGACCCTTATCAAGTGTATGAGGCTCGTGCGATCGGCGCAGACTGTATTTTATTGATTGTTGCTGCGCTTGATGATGAGACATTACAGGGCTTGTATCAATTAGCTGGCGAGTTAGGTTTAGATGTGCTGGTAGAAGTTCATGATGCGGATGAGTTAGAGCGTGCGTTACGATTGGATTTAGCCTTGATTGGCATAAATAACAGGGATTTAAGAACCTTTGATACGTCATTAAAAACCACGGTGGACTTATTGGAGCATATTCCTGATGGCATTATTGTTGTCAGTGAAAGCGGCTTGCACAAACCTGAAGACATTAGCATGCTAAAAGAGCATCAGGTGCATACCTTTTTGATAGGTGAGGCCTTTATGCGTTGCGATGATCCTGGCGAGGCCTTAAAAAGGCTAATTGCTTAGCGAGCCTTTTTTACCAAGATTGTTTTGCCGCTGACTTCAATCAATCCATCTTCGCCCATTGTTTTTAGAACCCGACCAGCCATTTCACGTGAGCAGCCGACCATTCGACCTAGGTCTTGTCGCGTAATTTTAATTTGCATGCCATCGGGGTGAGTCATCGCTTCAGGGGCAGCGGTTAAGTCGATTAATGTTCGAGCAACACGGCCACTGACGTCTAAGAATGCTAAACGCCCAGCTTTGCGACTGGTTTGCAATAGACGCTTGGCCAATTGGCGGCCTAGTACGGTAATAATTTCTTTGCTATCTGCTTGGAGCTCATTCTTAAGTAAAGAGTTTAAGCGGTTATAACTAATGCCCGCAAGCTGACAGGAAGAAGAGGTTTGAACGTAAACGTTTTGTTTGTCACGTGTCAGGGTCGGTTCAAAAAAACTCGCTTCGCCAAGGAAGTCTCCGCGACTTAAATTGGCGAGAATAAATTCGTGACCATCGACTTCATCGATGCGTACGTAGGCGGACCCTTCAATAAAATAATATAAAGTGTTTATCTCATCGCCGGGCTGAATAATATCTGTTTTATTCGGGTATTCGTGTCGGTGGCAAAAGCGGATAAACCTAGCAAAGGTTTCATCCGACATACCAGAAAAATTAAGAAGGTTTTTTTTTGTGCTCATTCCCCAAAGTGTAACAGAGATTATTTGAAATAACCTACGTCGTAAGCCTTTTGATGGTCGGTTTAGCAAACGTCATGTTGCTGGCTGGTTTTATGATATTCTTTGCGCCTAAAATTAAAACAAGGGTTTGAAAATGGATGTAAGAATAAAGTGGGTTGAAGGCGCGATGTTTCTTGGCGAATCAGGCAGTGGGCATACCGTTGTAATGGATGGTGCGCCAGCAAATGGCGGTAGAAATTTAGGGCCTCGGCCAATGGAAATGTTGTTAACTGGTATGGGCGGTTGTACAGCGTTTGATGTAAAAATGATTTTGGATAAAGCCCGTCAACAGGTGACCGATTGTGTGGCAGAAATTCATGCTGAGCGTGCTGATGAGGTCCCTGCGGTGTTTACTAAAATTCACGTTCATTTTATCGTGTCTGGTAAGGGCTTAACCGACAAAGCTGTTGCACGTGCTGTTAATTTATCAGCTGAAAAGTACTGCTCGGCCTCTATTATGTTGAGTAAGGCTGTTGAGATAACCCATGATTATGAAATTGTGGATGTTGCCTAATGAAGCGGCCTAATCCAACAACTGGCTTACGGCATGTTGCGTTAAATGTACAAGACTTAGTAGCCGCTGAGCATTTTTATGTTGAGTTAATGGGAATGTCTGTTGAATGGCGACCAGATGAACAGAACGTTTATTTAACCTCAGGGAATGATAACTTGGCCCTGCATGTTGTTACAGGAGAAGAGGCAGGGGTTCCAGCGTTAGACCATATTGGCTTTTTTCTGGACCGAGAAGACGATGTAGATGATTGGTTTGAGTTTTTAAAACATCATGGCGTTAAAATGAAAACTCAACCACGCAAACACCGTGATGGAGCAAAAAGTTTTTATTGTTATGATCCTAGCGGCGTAACGGTGCAAATTATTTGCCACCCGCCTTTGGTTGGTCATTAATTGTATCGATGTCGCAGACCACTTGATGCATAGCTGATGTTAGTGTTGACAAATCAGCTGTCGTCATAATATAGGGGGGCATCACGTAGATGAGGGTTGAAAAAGGACGAACCCATACACCGAGTTCTACAAACCGGGGTTGTATCCAATGGATATCAACGGGCTGATGCAGCTCAATGACACCAATCGCGCCTTTAACACGAACCTCTTTTACAGCGCTCAGTTGTGAACAAGGCGCTAGTTCAGATTGTAATTGTTTTTCAATCCTCTGTACCGAGGTTTGCCAGGGCGAAGCCAATAAAACCTCTAAACTGGCATTAGCTACTGCACAGGCTAAAGGGTTAGCCATAAACGTTGGGCCGTGCATTAAGGTTGGGTGTTGGCCTCCGCCAATACCATCGGCTACTTTGCTGGAGCAGAGTGTGGCAGCGAGGCTTACATAACCGCCGGTTAGCGCTTTTCCGACGCATAAAATATCAGGTGCAATTTGCGCTTGCTCGTAGGCGAATAAGGTTCCAGTACGGCCAAACCCAGTGGCTATTTCATCCAGAATCAGTAGTACATCGTGCTCATCACACAGCTCACGTACTTTTTTAAGATAGGCGGAGCTATAAAACCGCATGCCGCCTGCGCCCTGCACCAGCGGTTCTATAATCACGGCTGCAATAGTACCTATATTGTCTTTTAATAAATGCTCAAAATCATCAATGGCGGCTTGATCGTATGTAGTTTGGTCTCGGCAATCAGGGCTTTTTGCAAAAAGGTGTTGAGCGAGAACGTCACTAAATAGATGATGCATGCCATTATCGGGATCGCAAACGGCCATCGCACCAAAAGTATCACCATGATAACCATTTTTAATGGTTAATAAGCGTTGTTTTTGCGGTTGGCCTAGTGATGAGCAATACTGAAGGGCCATTTTGATTGCAACTTCAACGGCGACTGAACCAGAATCGGCAAAGAATACATGTTGTAAATCATCGTGGCTGATGTCGATGAGTTTTTTTGCTAAATCAACAGCAGGTTTGTGCGTTAAGCCGCCAAACATCACATGTGACATAGATTTGAGTTGGTTTTCAATAGCGGCATTTAAAGTGGGGTGATTGTAGCCATGAATGGCCGCCCACCAAGATGACATGCCATCAATCAATTCACGGCCATCTTCAAGCGTTAATCGAATGCCAGAAGCTGATTTTACGGGGAAAACAGGTGTTGGGTGGCTTAGGCTGGTATAAGGATGCCAAATGTGTTGCTTGTCAAAATTGACAAGGTCTTCCCAGTTATTGCTCATTTAAGACTAAACCCAAAAAGATGTTTTTGTCATGATTTTTGAAACAAGCCGCATGCCTTGTTTAATGGGGGCAGGTAACTCAGCCCCGCCTTGCTCGATGGCGCTGGTAGCGTGTTGGCTTTCATCTTCGTGCATCTGATTAAGGATGGCGCGTGTTTTGTGATCGGTATCGGGCAGTTTTTCGAGATGGCTCTCAATATGTTGAACGACCTGTTTCTCGGTTTCGGCTAAAAAGCCGAGACTCCATTTGTCGCCGGCTAAACCGGCGGTGGCGCCAATGGCTAAAGAGCCCAAATACCAAGCAGGGTCTAGAATGCTGGTTTTTTCGCCAAGCTGGTCAAGACGTTTGCGACACCAAACAAGATGATCATTTTCTTCTTCGGCAGCTTGGGTCAGTTTTTCTTGCACGGCCTTGTTGCGAGCAGTTAATGACTGACCCTGATATAAGGCTTGGGCAGCGACTTCGCCAGCATGGTTTACACGCATCAGTTGCGCTGATAATTTAGCTTCGTCTTCATTAAGGTCGTTATCTTCGACGGCGTCAGACGGGTTTTCTCGCCCTGTTGTTTTAGCATGCCCCGCTAAGGTTCGTAACACACGGTCGGCATGAGCAATGAGGTTGTCAGCGGTGGAGTAAGCTCTTTGCATGGTTATACCTTTAGTTGTTGTGCTAGTAATGATACCGGATGCAAGGTGGTGGTGTTAAGCCCTGCTTGTTTTAAACCAGAGCGGATATGCAGTGCGCAGCCTACATTACTGGTTAGTAAATAATCTATTGTGTGATCTTTTAAAGGAGCAATGGTTTGATCGCGTAGGGTGGTTGCGGTTTCTTTGTGGGTGAGCATGTAGCTACCAGCCGCGCCGCAACACATTTGATTGGGTTTGAAAGAGCGGATGTTTAATTCATTGATATTAGCAAGTAGTTCAGTAATATCGGTGGTTGAGGGGTGAGCATTTTTTAAGGTGCAAGGGGTGTGAAGCCAAGCCGATGCTTTCAGTGGTTTGAATGAGAGTGTGCTTAAATAAGGCGCAATAAAATCACTGATATCAACGACTTTTTTTGATAGAGCATGGTCATATTCGGCTAAGGTAGAACCGCAACCACTGGCGACCGTAATGACGGCATCGTAGTGTGTATTATCAAACGTGTTTTGGTTGTTTTGGGCGAGCTTTATTGCTTGCTGATGATTGCCAGCGTGTAAATCTATCGCGCCACAACAATGTTGGTTTGGGGGAATGGAAACGTCAAAGCCACAATGTTGAAGAAGGAAGACAGTATCTTCTAGTGTTTTAGAATCAAGCACCTCTGTGGCGCAACCAGTAAAGAGCGCAACGTGCCCTCGCCTTTCTGCAACCAATGTCGGGTATGTTTCGTTAAACT
The DNA here is from genome assembly GCF_000384415.1 of Cycloclasticus pugetii PS-1. Lineage (NCBI taxonomy): Bacteria > Pseudomonadati > Pseudomonadota > Gammaproteobacteria > Thiotrichales > Piscirickettsiaceae > Cycloclasticus > Cycloclasticus pugetii. The sequence continues at coordinate 2,107,136 of NZ_ARVU01000001.1, read as the reverse complement.
GATTAGAGGAAATTTTGGCGGGCAAATAAGTATTTAGTTGTAAAGGGAGTTTACTTAAACCAACTTTCTGATAAAAACGCAGAAAAAAGTTTAGGCTTTTCCTGTATTGTCCTTTGAGGCGACTAATGAATGAACGTTCTAACAGGCTTAATTTATTATGCTCGGTGGTGTTTGTGTCGCCACGAAAGTCGTTGATGAGCCTAGCATATGGTACTTTGGCGGGGCACATTTGTTCGCAGGCTCTACAGGTTAAGCAATTATCAATGTGCTCGCTAAGCGTGTTTGTTAGTTCGAGATGGCCTTCTGACCAACCTTGAATGAGGGCTAGGCGGCCACGGGGTGATTCGTTTTCATTTTTAGTTAAATTGTACGTGGGGCACTGTGGTAGGCATAATCCACACTTAACGCAAAGGTCTGTATCGGTATAGTTGATTTGGTTTGTCAAAATAATAAAATAGGCAAGAGTGCGGATAATTCGTTATAATTAAACATTATATAATTTTATTTAAATAAACATTATGGTTATAAGTAAAAAACAACTGACGCATTTGAAGCGCTTAGAAGCGGAGTCTGTGCATATTATACGTGAAGTGATTGCTGAATTTGATAACCCGGCAATGCTTTATAGTGTAGGTAAGGATTCTTCGGTGATGTTGCATCTGGCACAAAAAGCGTTCTTTCCTGCCAAACCGCCGTTTCCTTTGGTGCATGTCGATACCACTTGGAAGTTCAAAGAAATGATCGAGTTTCGAGATAAGCGGGCCAAAGAAGTGGGTATGGACTTGATTGTCTATATTAACCCAAAGGGTAAGGAGCTAAACATATCTCCATTTGAACATGGCTCATCGATGCATACCGATATCATGAAAACAGAAGGCCTGCGCCAGATGTTAGATAGTTATCAATATGATGCGGTGTTTGGCGGCGCTCGTCGTGACGAAGAAAAGTCACGTGCTAAAGAACGAATTTATTCATTCCGCGATAAAAATCACCGTTGGGACCCAAAGGCGCAACGCCCAGAATTATGGGATACCTATAATGGGCGCCATCAAAAAGGGGAGTCGATTCGGGTATTTCCGTTATCTAATTGGACTGAGCTCGATATTTGGCAATATATCTACCTTGAAGGGATACCTATTCCTGATTTGTATTTTGCAAAAGAACGCCCAGTGGTTGAGTACGGTGGAACCAAAATAATGGTCGATGACGAGCGCATGCCTGAAGAGTTACGTGACAAGGCGGTGATGGAGAAGGTGCGTTTCAGGACGCTGGGTTGTTACCCGCTAACAGGGGCAGTGGAGTCTACAGCGGAAACATTGCCTGAAATTATTCAAGAAATGCTGCTAACCAAAGTATCCGAGCGCCAGGGGCGATTGATAGACCATGATGAATCAGGGTCGATGGAGAAGAAAAAGATTGAGGGGTATTTCTAATGGCTGTTGAGCAAAATAACTTGATTGCATCTGATATCGAGGGGTATTTGAAGCAACATGAAAACAAAGAATTATTACGTTTTATTACCTGTGGTAGCGTAGATGATGGGAAAAGTACGTTAATTGGACGTTTACTGCATGACAGTAAAATGATTTTTGAAGATCAGTTGGCGGCAATTAATAATGACTCTAAAAAGCACGGTACAACAGGTGAAGCGGTTGATCTGGCTTTACTGGTTGATGGCTTGCAATCTGAACGTGAGCAAGGCATTACAATTGATGTGGCATATCGTTTTTTCGCCACGGACAAACGTAAGTTCATCATTGCAGATACCCCAGGGCATGAGCAGTACACGCGAAATATGGCAACCGGTGCGTCTACAGCCGATTTAGCGATTATTCTCATTGATGCGCGTTATGGTGTGCAAACACAAACACGACGTCATAGCTATATTACAAGTTTGTTGGGTATTAAGCATATTGTGGTAGCCGTCAATAAGATGGATTTGGTTGAATTTAGCGAACAGCGTTTTAATGAAATTAAAGACGAGTATCAGTCGTTTGCAAAAGAGGTGGGTATCAACTCGCCTGTGTTTGTTCCCGTGTCAGCGTTGACTGGTGATAACGTTGTTAATGCCAGCAAAAATATGCCATGGAATACCGATGCGCCGTTGATGGAGCAGCTCGATACGATTCCGCTTGAAGATACGGTAAATCTTGAAAACTTCCGCTTACCAGTACAGTACGTAAACCGTCCACACTTGGACTTTAGAGGCTTTTGCGGCACCATTGCGGCGGGTAGTATCCAGGTGGGTGATAGTATTACCGTGCTGCCATCGCAAAAAACGTCAGTGGTTAAACAGGTAATTCAGCCCGCAGTTAGTGAAAGCGAAATGAATGTTAGCGAAGCATTTGCGCCAATGGCGGTCACCTTGACGCTTGAAGATGAAGTGGATATTAGTCGTGGCGATATGATTGTGAAAACGACTGATCTTCCAGACGTCGCTGACCAGCTAGATGTCACCTTGGTGTGGATGAATGAAACGGCGATGAATACAGGGGTGGATTACCTAATCAAAAGGGCCAGTAATGTTGTGCCAGGTAGGTTTGAGCAGATTCATCATAAGGTCGATGTTAATACATTAGAAAAAATTGAAGCCAGTGAATTGCAACTCAATGAAATTGCTCGTTGCCGCTTATCGCTGAAGCAAGCGATTGCTTTTGACGCATATGCCGATGTAAAGGGAACGGGTAGCTTTATTGTGATTGATAAGTACACTCACGCCACGTTAGCGGCGGGTATGATTCAAGAGAAATCTACTGTTGCCGCAAACGGGCAATCAGCAAAAGAATACAGTGCTTTTGAAAAAGATTTAAATGTATTGATTAGACAGCACTTTCCCGAATGGGGCTGTCGATCGATTGATGATTTGCTCTCGTAAAGAATCACTTGGTGTTAGTCACTGCATGGAAGCAGGGCTCATAATCCGGCTTGCGAAGGTCGATAAGTTAACGAAAATAGTTAATGAAAATTCTTAGGGATAGGACGTAGAATACACGGATGTATAAAGAAACGAATAAGCGCTCTCTTATCAAAGGGGTGACGTGGCGTATTGTTGCGACAACAACAACGATGCTGATTGTCTACGTGTTTTTTGGTCGACTGGATCTTGCTATTGCAACGGGGTTGCTGGAAAGTGTTTTAAAAATTGGACTTTTTTGGCTGCACGAAAAGGCTTGGCTAAAAGTGCGCTGGGGGAAAAAAAGAATAGAGCCTTTCAATCTTTGGTTTACCGGCTTACCACTGAGTGGCAAAACGACCATTGCTGATAAAGTTTTTGAGCAACTTGAAAAGCTTGATATCCCCATTGAGCGGATAGATTCAAAAGATATTCGGGACCTCATCCCGAATATTGGTTATACAAGGGACGATAGAAATCGTCATATGCACCGTATTGGCAACCTTGTTTGTACCTTGCAGAACAATTCAGTGTCAACTGTTGCCTCGTTTGTTTCACCGTATAAAGAATCACGCAGAGCAATTCGTGAAATGGTCAGAAATAATATTGTTGTTTACGTAAAGGCAGACATCGAAACGTGTAAAAAGCGTGATCATAAGGGTGCTTACGCAAAAGCCTTAAGTGGGGAGTTTAAAAACTTTCCTGGCGTCGATGAGGTATATGAGGAACCTGAGCATGCCGAAGTAGTCGTTGATACGGATGCTTTGTCAGTTGACAAGTCAGTTGAAGTAATTGTTAAGTACGTTAAAAAGCATTACATCAAATAAGGGTAAATAAATGAGTACAAACACGGTATGGCATGAGCATCATATTAGTCAAAAGCAGCGCTCTATTTTAAAAAAACAAAAACCTTGTATTTTATGGTTTACCGGCTTAAGTGGTAGTGGTAAATCAACGGTTGCTAATGCAGTAGAAAATCAACTGTTTGCGATGAAGAAGCACACCTATTTGCTCGATGGCGATAACGTGAGGCAAGGGCTTAATAAAGGACTTAGCTTTAGTGAAGAAGATCGAATAGAAAATATCCGCCGCGTAGGTGAGGTGGCTAACTTGTTTTGTGATGCAGGCTTGGTTGTCGTTACTGCGTTTATTTCCCCGTTTGCTAAGGACCGTCAAATGGTGCGAGATATGGCCATGCAAGGCCAGTTTGTGGAGGTGTTTATTGATGCACCATTAGAGGTTTGTGAGCAGAGAGATCCTAAAGGGTTATATAAAAAAGCGCGTGCAGGAGAGATTAAAGACTTTACGGGTATCGACTCACCTTATGAGGTGCCGGTAAACCCTGAGCTGCATGTTGTTAACGACGGCATTAGTATTGAAGAGGCGGCTACGGAAGTTGTGGCTTACCTTAAAAAGAACGCATATATTTAAAAATGTTAGATAATATAAACATAGAAGACATTGTGGCACTCGCAAAAAAAGCAGGTGATGCCATTATGGATATTTATCAAAAAGATTTTGAGGTTGAGTTTAAGGCTGATCAATCGCCACTGACTGAGGCCGATACGGCGGCGCATAAGATTATAGAACAAGGCTTAAAAGAGCTGGATCAAAAGAATAATAGGCTAATCCCCTTGATGTCAGAAGAAGGCAAAAATATTCCTTATCAGGATAGAAAGGATTGGGACTACTTCTGGATGGTTGACCCTGTAGATGGTACTAAAGAATTTATCAAAAAAAATGGTGAGTTCACCGTCAATATTGCCTTAATAAATCAAGGCATGCCTGTTTTAGGCGTGGTGTATGCGCCAGCGCTGGGGCAAATGTATTGGGCTAAGCAAGGCGAAGGGGCCTTTAAAGACGGGCAGGCTCTACCGTTAAAACGAGCTGAGCAGCGCGATAGCTATAAAGTAGTAGCTAGTCGTTCGCATCTGTCTGATGAAACAAAACAATTCATTGATGAGATAAAAACAGAAAAAGTCAAAGAGCTAGTATCCATTGGTAGTTCCTTGAAGCTTTGTCTCGTTGCAGAAGGTGAAGCTGACATTTATCCAAGACTAGGGCCAACAATGGAATGGGACACGGCTGCGGCACACGCGGTTGTTTTATGCGCTGGAATGAAGGTATGTGAGTTTAATAAGGGTGGGATCTCAAAACCGCTTGTATATAATAAACAAAATTTACTGAATCCTTTTTTTATTGTTTCATCCATTAGCTAACAAATAAACTTATATGGCCTACTATAAACAGCATATCTTTTTTTGTACCAACCAGCGAAGCGATGGTCGTGCATCTTGCCAAGACCATAATGCACAAGAAATGCGTGATTACTTAAAGAAGAAAGTAAAAGAAGCAGGCCTTGCAGGACCAGGTGGTGTAAGGGTTAATAATGCAGGGTGTTTAGATCGCTGTGGTCAAGGCCCTGTGCTGGTTATTTATCCCGAAGAAACCTGGTATCAATTTAAGAGCAAAGGAGATATTGATGTAATACTGGAGCAGCACATAAAAAATAATAAGACAGTCCAAAGGCTTGTTATTTAATGTCTAAAGCTCTTTTAGGTAATGAGCTAATAGGTTTTTTATGACCTTGCTGCGCTGTAGCGCTGTTTTATACGAAATTTCAGATCAACAATAAAGTGTCTAAGCATGAATGGAAAAATTGATTTCCTAATGTTTTTTATTGTTGGTGTATAACCTAGTTCTCTTGTTCGTATGATGTTCATCTCCTCAATGCCTATTTTATCCATTTCGGCAGATGTTTTTTGTTGAGAGTGAACACGGAACGCGCCTAAAAATTGAGGAATATGGCCAAATGTAGCGCCTACATTGTAAAAACGCATCAATAAATCCCAGTCCATAGCAAATTGGAAAGACTCATCTATTTTGCCACCTGCCTTTTCCCAAATGGAGCGCCTCCAAAATAAGGTCTCTTGAGGTATATAGTCAGCCCAAGCTAAAGTCTTTTCGCAGTGGTCAGGTAAAATCCATCTGCCAATTTCCATGTCATCATCATCAATCATCAATCGATTGCCATATACTACATCAATATGGGGGTGTTGGTTGAAATATTCAATAACGGTGTTTATTGCACCTGGTAATAATAAGTCATCGGAATTCAGCCAAGCCATAATCTCCCCCGATGTGTTCAAGAACCCACGGTTGATAGCTTGAGATTGTCCGTTATCAGGTTCTGATTTCCAGCCTGTTAACAGGTGTCCATTTTTCTTAAGGACCTCTACAGTACCATCGGTCGAGCCACCGTCTTGTATGAAGTACTCAAGGTTAGGGTACTCTTGGTTTAATACACTGTTTATGGTTCTTTCTATAAAGTTGGCTTGTCCATATGATGGTGTAACGATAGAGAGTTTAGGTGAATGTGTCAGTACTACTTTATCGTTAGGCGGAGTTTTTAATGGCCTAGGAGAGTATTGCCTCAACCAACCTAAACGCGGACGGGCGAGGCGGTTAAATTTTAACTTAAAGTAGATTGGTATAATCTTGCAGCGGTGTATTAGCTGTCTACAAATTGATTTGGATAGCTCATATGCGACGGCTTGTTTTTCAAGCAATACAGTTTTTTGTTCTTGAATAACACTTTCTTTTGTTTGCAATTCTTTTAACTGCTCTTGTATTACGGCTTGTTTTCCAAGCAATGCAGTTTTTTGTTCTTGAATAACACTTTCTTTTGTTTGCAATTCTTTTAACTGCTCTTGTATTACGGCTTCTTTTTCTTCTAACCCTGCTATAAGCTGGTTAACATGGGAGCATATTGATTGATATGATTTTTTGGATTGTTCATTAATAAACGTTTTTATGTTGTTGAAATCAAAACGTTGGTGAACAAAGAATACATTTCCCCAGTCACCGCTTATGGACCAGGGCATGTTTCTTTCAATGACTTCGATTGAGCCGTTTCTACGCACAATAACTGATTCTGGATAACCATTGCTTTCTGCCCATATCACTAAGTCTTCTAAAGTATAAGAATTCGCGCCACTTGTTTCGGGTAAGTCGTTCCAATACTCAGCCATGATAATGGTTGGTCGTAAACTACCTAGTCCGTGTAGAACATTCAAATCATGACCGTCGGTATCTATTTTTAGAAAGTCAATTTGCTCGGGCTTGCCACTAAAAAAATCTTTCAGCGTACATGTTTTAACTTCTACTATTGTGTTGCTTCTATTTACCGTGGAAGAGTCCCCCAGGTCACTCAATGTGTGATGGTAGTCCAGCTCATTTCCAT